>NZ_CAUQJA010000013.1:0-51806 GCF_963518475.1 uncultured Streptococcus sp.
AGATTTGAGTCATTCCCACTTTTTTCCCTAAGATTCCTTTTGTCATGAGAAAATAGTTCCTTTTCTATATTTTTTATTCAAAAAGTTTTTAACGAGCGTTTTTTATGCTCAAGGTATCAAGCTTTAGATTAAAGTTTGATTTCTACGTTTACACCACTTGGAAGATCCAATTTCATCAAAGCATCAACTGTTTTTTGAGTTGGGTTGATGATGTCGATCAAACGTTTGTGTGTACGCATTTCAAATTGTTCGCGAGAATCTTTGTATTTGTGAGTCGCACGAATGATTGTGTAGAGGCTACGTTCAGTTGGAAGTGGGATTGGACCCGCAACTTGTGCACCTGTACGAGTAGCTGATTCTACGATTTTTGCAGCCGCTGTGTCAAGCGTACGGTGTTCGTAAGCTTTCAAACGGATACGGATTTTTTTGTTTGCCATCTTTTTCTCCTTTTCGTCTATTTAAGATAATAGGCTAGCTCCACAAGAAAACCGACGCGGCGTTGCGTGGCAATGCAACCGAGCGTGTCGCAACCTCTTGCATCAAAGCTAAGGCTGTAATTTACAGCACCATAATAGAATAACACAAAGCCCCTGCGATTGCAAGGGATTTGTTGCTGTTTTTTAAAATTTTTAACATGAAAATGTTTTCTTTTTTGACAGGTCATTTATTTAAGTATTTTATAGAAGAAAGTTAGTCTCTCTTCACCTGTTCATAGCTTTCTTTCCCGTCATTAAGCTTGTCCCAAATCACTACTTGCCCACTTTGGAGCGATTTTTGCACATCGATGATGCGTTGATTGGACGAACCTCGAAACTGGAGCATGAGATTTCTCTTAGTTCGATCGTATCGTCCATCGACAAGAATGTCAATCAATGATAAGAGTTCCAGTTTATCTGGAGTTTCCAACATCATTTCTTCCCATGTATAGCCCGTCCAGGACCAGATGTCTTTATCTGGCAATTCCTTTCGGATGCGTTTAACGAG
The DNA here is from genome assembly GCF_963518475.1 of uncultured Streptococcus sp. Lineage (GTDB taxonomy): Bacteria > Bacillota > Bacilli > Lactobacillales > Streptococcaceae > Streptococcus. The sequence goes on from NZ_CAUQJA010000013.1 coordinate 985, forward strand.
AGGCAAGAGAATGCCCGTATTGAGAAAAGGCTCTCCTCCTAGCAAAGTCAAGCCTTGAACATAGGGCTGAGCAAGGTCTGCCATAATCTGTTCTTCTAACTCTGCAGTGTATGGAATGCCAGCATTAAAAGACCAAGTCGCAACATTATAACACCCCTCGCAATGAAACATGCAACCTGATACATAGAGAGAGTTACGCACGCCTTCTCCATCTACAAAGTTAAAGGCCTTGTAGTCAATGATACGGCCTTGACTAAGTTCCTCGCTTTTCCATTCTTGTGGTTTTGGATTATTCATTCGCTACCTCTATCCAATAACGCTCGACTCCATTACGAACATCCTCAATGAGACCTCCATTTGCTAGAATGACTGCTCTACTAGCATGATTATTCACGCTACAGGTCACAAGAGCTTTCTTGATGTTCTTGTCCTTAGCAACTTGCAAACCCTGACTGAGAGTTTCTTTAGCATAACCTTTGCCTCTTTCAGACGGTCGGATGGAGTAGCCAATGTGGCCAGCATAATTCAGTAAACCCTCATTCAGTCTCAATCGCAGATTCAAAAATCCTAGAGCACGACCTACATCATCAAATGATACAAATTGAATAGAAGGAACACGATTTTCAGGCAAGTTTATTCCCATCTCTTTTTGCATATTTGTTTCCAACCAGTCTTCATAGGAAAAATTCTCTGTATCCCAGAAACCACCGTCGTGAGGCGACTGATATTTTTCAAATTCCTCCATCATATCTATAACAGCCTTCTTATCTGCTAATCTTGGTCTGCGTAGTTCCATCCTTACCTCCCACTAAGAGAAAAGCGAGAGTTGACTCTCACTTTTATTTTTTCTTATTCTTGTTTAAAAATTGTTCTCTGAGGTTGAGCAAGCGTTCTTTCTTACCAGCTCCACCTTTAGAGTGTTTCTCGTGATAACGGATCACTTGTGCGCGCCCTTTATCATCTAATTGATATTTTCCCATTTCATTTCTTTCTAATTTGTTACTTGATGGCCAGTTATTTTAATCGTTGAACCATTCATGTGTTTGACACGCGCAGCGATTTCCTTGTGACGGCCGTTGACCATAGGTCTTGCTTGAGGATTACCTAGGTAGCCACAAGTTCGTTTGACCACATCCACCGTTTTAGGGTCGCTATTGCCACAGTTTGGACAAGCAAATCCTCTCTCAGTTGGTTCAAAATCCCCCTCAAAGTCACACTTGTAGCAACGGTCAATCGGAGTATTGGTTCCTAGATAGCCCACGCGGTCATAGGCATAGTCCCAGACAGCTTCCAAGGCTTTAGGATTTTGCTGAAGGACTGGATACTCACAATAATGGATAAAACCACCTGACGCACCTGCTTCTGGATAGACTTTCTCAAAGTCTAATTTTTCAAACGGTGTTGGATTTTTACGAACATCGTAGTGGAAAGAGTTGGTGTAGTATTCCTTATCCGTGATATCAGGAATAGAGCCAAACTTCTCTGTATCTAGTCGGCAGAAGCGGTCTGTTAGACTTTCAGACGGTGTTGAGTAGATAGAGAAATGGTAACCATATTGGTCAGACCACTCTTCCACACGGCGTTTCATATCACGAATGATATCCAGCGTGAATTCCTTGGCGTCTGGATTGTGTTCCCAGCTATTTCCAAAGAAGACAGTTGCCACTTCGTATAAACCGATGTAACCCAGCGAAACGGTTGCACGACGATTCTTAAAGAGCTGGTCAACACTTTCTTCTTTACCTAGACGATGGCCAAAAGCACCGTACTGATAGAGGATAGGAGCATTTGCTGGCGTCGCCTCTTTAGTACGTTCGACACGGTAAACCAGAGCATCTTCAGCGATATTCATCCGCTCGTTGAAGATTTCCCAGAACTTGTTCATATCGCCTTCAGACTCGAGGGCAATGCGAGGAAGATTGACCGTCACAACACCTAGATTCATCCGACCTGAATTAACTTCTATGCCATTCTCATCCTTCCATCCTTGGAGGAAAGAGCGACAACCCATAGGTACCTTGAAGGAACCTGTCAAGTCGACAATCTTATCATAGGACAAGACATCCGGATACATCCGTTTGGTTGCGCACTCTAGAGCCAACTGCTTAATGTCGTAGTTGGGAGTTCCTTCCTCTAAGTTGAGGCCTCTTTTAAGCGTAAAGATAAGTTTAGGGAAGATGGCTGTGCGGTGTTCTGAACCAAGCCCCTTGATCCGAATGGTCAAGATAGCTTTTTGAATTTCTCGCTCAAAACGATTAGTTCCTAAACCAAAACCTAGTGAAGTAAAGGGTGTTTGGCCATTTGAAGTGAAGAGAGTATTGATTTCATACTCGAGAGATTGCATGGCATCGTAGATGTCTTTTTGCGTTTTCTTCCAAGCGTAATCTTCCCGTTTTTCAGGCAAAACCCATTCTTCTGCATCTTTGAGATGTTTTTGGTAATTCTTCTCTGCGTAAGGCGCCAAGACTTCATCGATACGGTCAGCTGAACAACCCCCGTACTGGCTAGAAGCAACGTTAGCAATGATTTGGGAAATCTGAGCTGTCGCAGTCTGAATAGACTTGGGACTCTCTACTTCTGCATTCCCAATCTTAAAACCATTTTCCAACATCCCCTTGAAATCAATCAAACAGCAGTTGGTCATAGGGGTGTAGGGGCTATAATCCAAATCATGATAGTGGATATCCCCCTTTTGGTGGGCATTGGCTACGTGCTTAGGGAGCATTTGCAGTCCGATTGATTTCCCAACAATCCCCGCCGTCAAATCACGCTGGGTATTAAAAACATCACTATCTTTATTAGCATTCTCATTGACAACTGCCTGATCTTTATTGAGAAGCTTATGGATACTAAAGTTAATATCTGTCGCTTTTGAGCGCTCAAAATCCCTCTGTGTCCGATAAGTGATATACTCCTCAGCTAGCGCATATTCTTTGGCTTCAAGGAGTTCATGCTCTACAATATTTTGGATTTCATAAATCTTAACTCCCTGCGGAAAGCGACTTTGAATTTCTGTGACAATTCGCTCAGTCAGAGCATTGAGGCGTTTTTCGACTAAGGGTGTCACATCCATAACCTTATCTGCCGCCTTGTGGAGAGCCTTGTCAATCTTATCCACATCAAATACAACACGTCTCCCATCTCGTTTTTCAACGAAGAGAGTTGGCAAAATTGTAATTTTTTCTTCTAGTGCAATCATATACATGCTCGTTTCTAAAATGTTCTTTCTAAAAAGTATTATACCACTCTAAAAAGAAAAATCAATATCTTGTGTTAAAAATCCTAAAATTTTTAAAAATACACAAGATATTGATTTTGTTATTTAATTTTATAGACTTTAAATTCTGAGTAATCAGTCTTCACTTGTTGGTAATTTTCTTTCAAGATTGTTTCTACTTCAGACCAGACTGCCACCTTGTCGTTTACCACAATCACCTTAGGTTGGTTTTCTTTCAAGTCATTGATTAAACTAGTTTTATTCTCTTCTGTACTCGTGTAAAGAAGAGGTGATAGGAACATGGATCCAGCCAAACGCTGGCTTTCTTTATACATCTGAACATGTGAATCCCAAATATAAATTTGGTCTCCCTCACTCGTCTCTTGTTTGACTCTGTCTACTACTTGATGTTGTTCTCTATAAGAAGCTGGATGCAAGACAAAACGAGCTACAAAAGGAATTGCAATCAGATAAACCACCACTAGGATCGGTAAGTAGAGATTCCCTTTCATGAATTTTTTCCATAAAGTAGGAACATCTTCTCTTCTCCGACGACGAGCTCCTCTAGCTGAATGTTTCCCACGAATACTGGTCATCAAAAGAAGGAGTAAAGACGGAAGGATTAGAATCAAACGAGAACCGTGAAGAGGTTCTTGAGAAAAAAGCAACAAGACTAATACAAATAAGAAAGCAAAACTAGCTGGTACTGAAATAACATATAATCTTGATGCCTTTGATTGGAACAATCCTAGAAAAATAAGGAAGAGAGCTCCTAAACCAAAGGTCAACAAACCATAGAATACAACATTATCCATTAGTTGGGGATTGGTAAAGACCTGAAGGGAATCAATCGGATACAAAAGACTCCCTATAGCTTCTCCAAAACCACCTGAAGCAAGAACATAGTATCCTACTGGGTAAAAGATGAGAGAAAAGCCAAGTGCTGCTGCAAAAAACTGATAAACTCCATGAGCAAGGCGACCATGCCCAACATTAAAGACAAATAAACCAATCGTTACTACTGCAGTAAAGAGAAGACTTGTAATAGGCTCTATGAAAAATGATAGACCCAAAAAGAACCCCAGACGTAGAAATCCCTTGTCATGGTTAGGATTTGATAGATAAGCTGCTATGAACGAAAATCCTGCAAACAGAAATGGCAAAGCTAAAATCGTTGCATATCCTCCTCCAAAACCGAGACCAGATACCAAAATATAAAATATGGTTAGGAGTTGCTTGGCTTGTTCCTTTTGTCCCGTCAGATAGTCAGTTGAAGAAAAGAGGAAGTAACCTCCTCCTAAGAGGGCTAGCCATTCTACCAAGGCAAAAAGAATGCCTCCTTGGGTAATATAAAGTAGCAAGTAATAAAGAAGACCGTGACTAGCATAATAGCTACTGTAGAGCTGTCCTCCCTGATGTAAAGCCCACCCTATATACAAATCCTGCGCCTGAGAGGGACTTACCATATCTAAAAGTAAAGGTATCACCACAGAAAAAAACGTTGCAATCGTACTTCCAATGATGAGTCTGAAAAACGGGAAAGCTACCTGTTCTTCTTTTTCTACATGAGATTCAAGGTTCCTATCCAGTCTATTTTCAATTTCATTACTCTGTATCGTTTCGGATACTTCTTCGATTCTGCCATATACAGCCATGTCGTTTCTCCTATTCAATTTATCTGTCTTAGTATATCAAAAAGACCTAAAATTGTCAGCTTGTGATGGGTGTTTGTGTGATTTTTTGCATAGTTTCACAAAGGTTTCAATTTCCCGAAATCGGTGTAAATGCGTCTGTTTAAATGTCAGGATATAATCCAATTCTTTCTGAGTCAGCATTGTTCCTCCTATATCTTCTTATTCGTAAAAGGCAAGAAAAATAGGACTGGGTTGTATCCTAAGTCCTAGATTTCTTATAAGATAGGGGCGAATAACTGGGCAATTTCCTTAATCAATTTTTGATACCAGCTATTTTTTATCGTATGAGGGAAAATTTCTTGCGATGATGAAAAAATCTCCCGAAAATCTTTTTGAATCTCAGCAATTGATTCTGTTTTATATAGCAAGACTGCATTTTCATAGTGGTGAAGCAAACTTCTATAATCTAAGTTAATGGTTCCAACTGCAGCAAAGTCCTTATCCACTAAGATTTGTTTACTGTGGATAAAGCCTGGACTATACTCAAAAATCCTCACTCCTGCTGACAACAAATCCGGATAGGCCCCTCTTGTGATGAGTTGGATTAATTTTTTATCAGGAATGAAAGGAGTCACGATGCGGACATCAACACCCCTCATGGCCGCGTTTTTAATACTCTCTGTTAAATCATAGTCAATGATCAAGTAAGGTGTCGTTATATAAATAGAATCGGTAGCCTGATTAATCAAACTTTGATAAACCTTTTTCCCTACCTGGGTACGGAAGATAGGCTTGGGTCCACTACCGTACGGAATACAGAGTCCTTGGCTAGAACAAGGCTGGTTTTCCAGGTGATACTGATCAAAATCGCTGATTTCCCCACGATTGATGTACCAAGTCATCAAAAAGAGACGGGTTAAAGCCTTGACACCAAGACCATCTAAGCGAATCCCACTGTCCTTCCAGTAGCCAAAGCGTGCTACATGATTGATGTACTCATCAGCTAAGTTAATGCCTCCTGTATAAGCTACCTGACCATCTATGACAAGGATTTTACGATGGTCCCGATTGTTGTAAGCCACCGTCAAACGAGGAATCACCTTGTTAAACTTATGGGCTTCAATTCCTCGACTACGAAGCTGAATAGTGTAGTCTCCGGGTAAAGTCGCCATACAGCCGATATCATCATAGAGCATCTTGATCTCTACACCCTGAGCTGCCTTTTGCTCTAGTATATCTAGTATGCTATTCCACATCAGACCTTCTTCGACAATATAGTACTCTAGAAAGATAAATTTCTCAGCTTTCTTGAGGTCTTCCAACATAAGCTGCCACATGCTTTCACCCGAAGAAAAGAATTGTGAATCTGTTCGATCATAGACATCGGCATTGCTATCCATACTTAGCAAAGATTTGATAACTCCGTAAGCCGCCTTATCATCTTCCTTCAATTTCTGGCGGAGAGCTTTACTGTTATCCTCCCGAAAATGCATAGAACCAAGTTTGTCCAACTGCTTGATTTCTTTTTTGGACAATCGCCTTTCACCAAACATCAGATAGAGCAAGGGACCAATGACAGGAACAAAAGTCACCACTAACCACATCACTTTACTATCAGGCGCCATTGAGCGATTGACAATCGCTACGATAGTCGCCATACTCATAAAGATTAAGAGAATAACCCACAGAATAGGAGCCATCCGCCCTAAGTAAAGAAAGAGACCAAAAACAAGAGAAAGTTCAAGCAGCATAATCGAAAGACTAAAGCCATACTTGGACATCAATAATTGAAATTTTCTATATTTCATACATCCCCTTTCTGTTAACCTTCCCCCCTAACCACCTACTTAATAGTTGCTTCCACTAGTATACATCAGTTCACAGCTAGATGGCAACAATTTACTCTTGCTAAAGTTTCAACCATTATGCTTTCATATGCGTATTACATGCGTATTACAGTTTGAGAGCCAACATATTGACCGTCATACCGGCTGCAGTTCCCATAAGATAGATGACATCTCCCTCCTTGACCAGCCCTTTATCTAATGAATAAGCCAAGCCAAACGGTACAGAGACTGACACCATATTTCCATAGTCAGGGACGAGATTGAGATATTTTTCCTCCGTAACACCTAGTTTTTCCATAACCAAAGGAAGAGCACGACTTGCTTGATGGGGAATGATATAGTCCACATCCGACAATGCTAGCTGCGTTTTTTCTTGAAACTCTTCAAACATGACTGGAATTTTACGAGCAGACAAGAGGAGAATTTTCTTACCCTTCATGTCAAACATATAGTTGGTCTTAGTCGCTTCAGAGTACTCTTTTGGTTGAAAAGAGGTCAGACCTCCACGAATTTCCGTATCGTGAGCTCCTTCTGACCAAGTACGTTGGAGGCTAGCAATGATCCCTTTTTCCTGATGGCTTTTTTGGAAAATAAAGGCTACTGCCCCATCACTAAAGAGTTCAAAACTTTCTTTTTGCTTGGGATTAAGCCCTAAACTTCCAACCTCACTGGATACAATCAAGACACGTTTGTATTCACCCGCCTCGATCAAGTGGGACATGGTTGATAGAGCAGAAATAAAGCTGGTACAGGTTGTATTGATATCCATAGCTGGAATTGAAAATCCCTTAGCTACACGCTCATGAATCAATGCTGCTGTACAGGGAATAGGCTGGACTCCAACAGCACTAGCCGAAACCAGACAATCAATATCCTCGATTTTTAAATTTGCTTTTTCAAGTGCACTCTGAATAGCCACTTCTGCTAAATCTAGTTGTGTTTCTTCATTTTCTACTACACGGTAACGTGTTTGATCTTTGAATTGGACAGTATTCTTTGGAAGGCAGACACCGTAACCTACGATTTCTATATGTCTTTTTACTTCTGTCATTATCTGTTTTCCTTTCATAAACGTTGGATACGTTTGAGTTTACGACTTGTATTCCAGTGATAATCTGAAAATTGGATTTCAGGAACTATAAACTGCTTTTGCTGAGCCAAGAGTTGAAACTGTTGTAGAATAGCTGTCTCCACATCCTCATCTCGCCGGCTTAGACCAACTTCCACTAGTTTCTCGGAGTGTTGTTTGACGTGGTAATCTCCTATATTCTCCACAAAGAGGATGCAACGTCTGATAAAGTCTGGATAGATGGTCACCTGTCCCCCATCCAGTCCATCGAAATAGAAGATGTCGTCAGAGCGTCCTTCGACCTTGTCAATTCGTGTATAGCAGGAGCCACACGGACAAGGCTTCGGATTTTCAACCAAGATATCATTGAGCTGGTAGCGATAAACAGGCTGACTACTTCGTTTAAAGTCCGTAATCACTGGATAAAAACGGCGTTCATCCAGATACTGCTTTTCCACAAAGATAATATCTTCGTTGAGATGCAGATTGCCAACTGAGCAAGTGCAAGCTAGGAAGCCTTCGGTTGCCTGATAAACTTGGTCAATAATGGATAGAGAAAAGGCTTCTGCGATGAGTTCCCTATCATTATCTTCCAAGATTTCTGCCACCGAAACGATTTTTTGTGGATGAATAGCTAACTCCCCAGCCTTGAGACGCTTACTCAATTCAATCAACATAGAGGCTGGTGCCACAACAATCGTCGGCTGGTAGGTATTCAGTCGCTCGATATGGTCATCTGTATGTTTAAAAATATCAAAATATTCCAAACGAATAAGTGCCGTATTGATGGTCTGATAGAGTTCATTATCAGCTCTCAGGAAAAAGGCGATTCGGTGTCCAAACAGCTGGCCCTTGGGTAACATCTTAGCTAAGATAGCTGCTGCCCACATACTTCGCTCTTTCTCCGTTGTGATAAAAAGCCCCCGATGTCCAGATGTCCCTGAAGACAGTCCGACTGCCACATCGCCTTTTAGTTCAGTGAAATCACGAGTCTTTTCACTTTCAATAGCCAAGGCCAAGGCTTCATCCCGATCTACCCCTTGGGTGTTAAGCTCGTTGAAACGCTCCATCATAAAAGCCTTGTCCATATGGTCAAAGTCACTAGGAACCCCATTTTTAAAGTAGGGCGACTCTCGCTTTAAAAAGTCCATATAGTTAGCTAATTGCTTTTTCTGATAGTTCTCTACAGCTTCTCGAGATTTGAAGTTATGAAGCCAGCGAGTTTGGATAAAGGTTTTAAGAAAGGTTCCTTTTTTCATATATGATACGTTCTATCCTTTCTACAGGATCATGGCTAACAACTACTTCAATACCATCTCTCAAGACTTCATCCAAAAACTCTGTCCCCTTGATATAGTCTGCCTTATTGTCCTGAACCAAGGAAGGAATCAGGAGCATCTGCTTGGTGTAAGGCAAAAGGTCAATTCCCCAACAGAGGTCTGCTGCGATAAGGAGATTAAAGTCTGGAAGGTACAGACAAGCTTGCCCCCTTGCATGCCCATCAACAGAAGCTACTAGGATACTTCCATCTCCAAAAAGGTCACTAGTCGGACGATAGGGAAAGGTTGAATCTTGCTGGTCAGCTCTGATAATGATTAGATTTTTTTCAAAAGAAGCTGGCAAAAACTCCTTGAAAATCAAGTCTTTCAGTGTCGGTTTCTTGTAAACATCATACACTTCCTGAGTCAAGATAAAAGTTGCATGAGGGAAGAAACTAGCTCCTCCCAAATGATCTGGATGCAGGTGGGATAGGATGATATAATTAATTTCTTCCGGTTTAATTCCCTTAGCTTTCAGCAAATATGAAATCTGGTCCTTCTCCGTCATTTGAACAGGTGTTCCCAAACGATAGAAACCATAACGAATCTGAGTCCTAATATCGTAATGGTAGCCCGTATCATAGAGGAGGTATCCCTTCTCCCTATGTTTGATAAGAAAAACCCCGGCTGGAAAGGTCATCTTTTTATTCTTGATTCCCTTAAATAGCAAACCTGTATAACTCGTGCAATATCCTGCTGGGAAATAATCAATGCTTTCTATAATCTTTGACATACTGTTCAATACCTTCCGAAATACTGATTTGAGGGCGATAGCCCAAGTCTCGCTCCGCCTTGCTGATGTCCAGCGTCTGGCTATACCTCAGCAAATAATAAGTATAACGTGTCAGAGCCGGCTCACCTTTGAGTTTCAAAATCTTATACAGAAACTCTAAACTACTTGCAATAACTGAAAGAAGAGGAGCCGGCACTTTTCTGTATGTTATCGGATAGCCAAGACCTCTCAAGGTTTCTTCTATCAGCTCCTTAAAGGCTCTTGGTTCCCCGTTGGTAATATTATAGACTTCGCCACTAGCTTGAGGAGCCTCTAGAGCCAAGCGAATGGCCAGAGCGACATTTTCCACACAGGTCATGTCCATCAGCTGACGGCCATCCCCTATCAAGGGAATACCAATCTTCTGACTGAGTTTAAGAACCCGAGGTAAAATACTGGTATCCCCAATCCCAAAAAGCCCACGAGGTCGTAAGATAATACTCGGAACATCAGGATAATCCTTAAACAGCTTCTCCGAAGCCAGCTTACTACGAATGTAGTTGTTCAGATTATTTTCCTGAGGCGCATCGCTTTCTTTGATAGCTATCTGATCTCTAGGAGCAGCATAGATGCTAGGCGAGGACACATAAACCAAACGCTGAATACCAGCCTCTCGACAAGCATCCAAAACATACTTGGTCCCTAAGACATTTGTCTGGTAGAAATCTTCCCAAGGTCCCCAGACGGTAGAAAGAGCTCCAGCATGCACAACCATGTCCATACTCTGACAAGCCTGAGTCAGGTCTTCTTGCTTGGTCAAATCTCCCTGGATAAATGCCACAGAGGAGTTCTCTAAAGACTGACCAACCTTGCGATTACGTCCAAAAGCTCGTACCTGATAGCCATGCTGACTGAGCTCTTCAACAACATACTTACCTAAAAAGCCCGTAGCACCTGTTACCAATACTTTCTTCATGTTTTATTTCTCCTTGTCCCCCAAGAGTCGATATATTTCATTCTTGAGGATTTCTGTTGGCTGATAGTCTTGAGCTACACGACTGAGTTTGTTCAAGTCTGACCAGTCATCTCTAGCCAATAGTTCATCAAAAGCGCGTCCAATCACTTCCGTATCCTCTCGTTTAGCAGTCAAGGCAATCCCTGCCTCTAATCCACGAACCGCATAGTCATACTGATCATAGTCATGAGGGAGAATTAAGGCAGGCTTGCCATAGATAATACATTGGTAAAAAATACCCGCACCACCATGATGAATCACATAGTCCATCTGAGGGATATATTCCTTATAGGGAAGATAGGATACCACAGAAACATTGTCCATGAGCTCCTCACATTGGAAGCCTTGTCCACCGAACCCCAGAGTTACAAAGAAGTGACAGTCCGGATGGGCTTTGGCTAATTGTTGTGTCTGGTAGAGGAGGTTGTCTTTGGCCCATGTTAGCTGAGTCCCACAGGATACGAGGACTTTTTTATAACCTGCATAGGGAGACAAATCGAGGGGATAATTCTCTGCCCTCTCAATCGAAGACCCAAAAGGCCCCACCCAAAGGTAGTGCTCTGGAAAACCACTTTTCAGCTCCAACTCTTTCATTCCAATTCCCAAGATGGAATAGGGCGAATAAATAGTTTCTTGATTTTTTTGATTGTAGAGTTTAAAATCATAACGCTTCAAGCGTTCTCTCAATAAAAAGGTTACGATTCGTTTCCCTAAACGAGTCACTTTTCTTCCTAACCATTGCTGAGTAGATTGGAAAGGATTCTTTGGACTGCCCATTCCTCCAAAGAAACAAGGCGGTCCATCTGTCGTTTCAATAGCAAACTGTGTCGCCATGGTTGTTATCCAAGGAATTCCCAACTGTTCCGCTACAAGTCCTCCAGAGAGGGTTATAAAATCCGCAATAACAATATCTGGTCGATTTTTCTGCCACTCTTGCACTAGTTGGTAAGACACCACATCGATCAAATCAAGACTAGCTGACAACTGCCGATAAGCAGAAATAAGATTTAGCTGCCCTTCATTGTTAGCTACACGCTCAAACTCATCTACAGAATTTTCTAAAATGGGAAACACCTGGTATCCCATCTCCTCTGCGACAGCTTTTCGTTGCGGTCCTGTGAATAATCGAATATCATACAAAGGATCCTTCAACAAAGGTGCGAGTAAATTCAGGGTTGGGAAGAGATGTCCACTTAAAGGGAGTACTACCACGTCGATTTTGATTCTCTTCATAAATCTAGCATAACAAATTTTTAAAAAAAGAACTACTCAAAAAGTGTACCACTCCTAAAAGTGGAACTTATATTTAAAGAAAAGGAATGGATCTCGTATATGACCCATTCCTTTATGTGTATGATTTATCTAACTTTTATCGAGTAATACATCAAATATCTTTCATCTTATCGAAATTTTGATAAATAAGCTTTACTTAGATAAAACAATGCGATCAGACGCTTCTCTATCCATATCGTCAATAATCATACGTTGATTAGCAGCATCGAAGCTAACCTGCTTGATTTCTTGATCTCCGTCAGTTTCTACCTGTGTCCATGTACCAGTTGTTCCAGTTACCACTAAAGTGATACGGTCTCCTTCGTCCTGACCGGTATAAGTTCCATCAATATTGGTTGGTTGGGCTGTAACTGTATTTTGTGAAGAACTTGTTGCTGCCTGGTTTGAATTTTCTGCCGAAGATGAAGCAGCAGGTTGTGATTGCTGAGTTTGTTGAGTTTGCGATTGAGCTACTGGTTGTTGAACTTGTTGAGCTCTTTGTGAACAAGCTACTAAGAGACTAAGACTTGCTAGAGAAGCAAGAGAAAGTGTGAATCTTTTTAATTTCATGATGAATTTCCTTTCTGCTACCAATTTACAGAAGTTTTTCCTTCTAAATAGTAGTTTCCCTAGTATAACAAGTTCAAAAAAGGAGGTCAATTTATCTGCTCATGCCCCAGTAGATAGCCCCGTACTTCTGAGATAAAATAGAGAGACCCTGTAACGAACAACAAATCCTGGGCATCTGCTCTTTCTTCAAAATCGCTAAGAAATTCTCGGTAAGAAGGAACTATATCGTAACCTGTTACATCTGTTTCATCCAAAGAACCTTGATAGTCAAAGCCGGTCACCTTGAGTTCCACCTGAGGCAATTTTTCAGTCAGATAAGCCAACATCCCTTGATAATCCTTCCGTTTCAAGGCTCCAAATAGGATTTGAGGACGATATCCTTCCTGCTCTTTTTCTTTAATAAATTCAACCAAGCGAGTCAAGGCAGGGAGGTTATGAGCACCGTCCAAATAAATCTGAAGACGAATACGCTCCAAACGCCCAGCCCAATGGGTCTTCTCCAAAGCCTGTCTTACAACTTGTTCATCAACAGCTTCCTTTCCTTCCCTCATAAAGAGAAGAAAAGTTTGCAACGCCAAAGCCGCATTATCCTGCTGATAGGCTCCTTCCAAGCCTATTTTCAGCTGTGAAATATTTAGTAAAGAACTTGAAAAATCACCATTCAGCATTGAAAAATCCTGACCTGCCTGATAAAGGTCAACAGCTAAAGAGTCTGCTTTTTTCTGACAAACAAGCCTAGTTTCTGAAGGCAACTTAGCAATCACTGCCTTTTTACCAGCCTTAAAAATACCAGCTTTCTGCTCTGCGATTGCTGCTATACTGTCACCCAGAGTCTCCTGATGGTCAAGTCCGATGGAGGTGATGACAGCAATCTCTCCAGTTACCACATTGGTTGTGTCAAGTAAGCCACCAATTCCCACTTCTAGTAGAACCAAATCCACCTCTTGCTCTCTAAAATAAAGAAAAGCAATCAAGGTCAGCAATTCAAAAAAGGACAACTGATCATGGGTTTGCAGAAGCGTTTTTTCCATCTCCTTTACCTGCTCAGCTAAACGAATAAAGTCTGCATCAGCTATTGGTTGCCCGTTAATGCAAATTCGATCATTGATAGAGACGATATGGGGGGAGGTGAAAGTCGCAACTTTTTTACCATGCTCCATAAATAACTCCTTCATAAAAGCAATGGTAGAACCTTTTCCATTAGTTCCTGTTACGTGGATAATAGGATAAGACTTCTCGGGATTCCCCAACAAATCCACCGCTTGTTGCATTCGGCTCAAACCTGATCGAAAATTCAAACCAATCCGACTATGGAGCCATTCTTCTACTTCAAACATATACATCTCCTTAATTACAGGTTCAATCAACTACCTCAATAAAGTCTCATAACTAACAAAAACGAGGTCAGGATTTTCGTCCCGACCTCTTACCTGGTTAGCTAATCACTAGCAACTATGAATATTAACTTGAGCTAAAAACATCCACTGGATGTTCCAACTCTTCCAATTTCTGGGAGTTGGGCTGATACAGTCTCCCAGACTTACTGACGGTTTTTATTTTTAGCGTCAGGCTAAAAACGTCCCCCGGACGTTTTTACTCCTCCATAAAACTATTGAAGACTTCTTCAATCATGTTCCATTCGTCTTCTGAGTCTTCTGGGATTGGTTGCAATTCGCCTTCTGTTCCATCTTCGTTTTCGATGAATGAGTAAGCTTGGATTTCAACTTGTCCGTCTTCGTCTTCTTCTGCGTTAACTGGTACTAGAAGAACATAGTTTTTACCAAATTCTTCTTTTCCGTCAATGGTCAAAAGGATTTCAAACAAAGTTTCATTTCCTTGCTCATCTACTAGTGTAATTAATTCACGTTCTTCGTGGTCGTGGTTATGATCGTGTGACATAGCCTCTCCTTTGTATTAAAATTTTCTATCTAAATAATTTTGTAAAATCAGCTGAGCTGCTAACTTATCAATGACTTTCTTGCGCTTGTTACGGCTAATATCTGCTTGCTCAATCAACATGCGCTCTGCGGCGACTGTTGTCAAGCGTTCATCTTGATAGTCTACTGGTAAATCAAAAAGCTCTTCTAACTTTGCTCCGTAGGCTTGACTAGCTTCCACACGCGGTCCACTTGTATTGTTCATGTTTTTAGGCAAGCCCACTACAAATCGTTCCACCTTGTAAGTATCAACCAACTCTTTAACGCGGTCAAAACCAAATTGACCTTGCTCCTCATTGATTTGGATGATTTCAAGTCCTTGAGCTGTAAAACCAAGCGGATCGCTAATAGCCACCCCTACCGTTTTTGAACCGACGTCCAATCCCATAATTCTCATAGGTTATAGATCGACTCCTTGTCCTTTAAGGTAGTAGCGGACCAATTCCTCAACGATTTCATCACGCTCATACTTACGGATTTGATTTCGTGCATTATTATAACGAGGAACGTAGGCAGGGTCTCCACTCAATACGTAACCTACGATTTGGTTGATTGGGTTGTAGCCCTTATCGTTCAACGAAGCATAAACATCAGTCAGAGTTTCGCTAATTTCTTTTTTATTGGAATCGTCCAATTTAAAACGTACTGTTTCTTCAGTAAATCCCATTCTAACACCCTCTTTCCTTAGAATAGTACCATTATAGCATAATTCCTTACGTTCTACAATTCAGGCAGTCTATTTATTTGGATTTTCTATTGTTCTGTCGCGCCATTTGCCAATCTGTCTGAAATATATTTGCTTGGTTCATTCTTCAAGAGATTTTCTAAACCAATGTTCTTCAAATATTCTAACTGAGAAGCCTTCTTGACATCCAAAACTTGAAAATCAAAACTAGTCGTTGTTTGAAGTTCGGTTGCACTCAATAGTTTAGTTTCAAGCTTAAATCCTGCTAATTTACGAGCTTCTATGATAGCCTCATCCTTCTCCTCTGCCTCCAGAAGAGCTTTTTGAGTTTCTTCCACTCCATGTTGGTCGATATAAGTCTTCAACTCATCAGAAACTGGACGTTTTTGTTGAATCGTTAAGCTCAAAAAAGTCTTGTCCTTGTATGTAATGGTTTGGGTTTGCTGGCTGCCATCATCTGACTTGGGCAAGACCAAAGTCTTAGTGACAACTGTATTCTTCTCAGCATTTTCAATAACTGGCAATGCCGACTGAAGCGTATCCTTTTCTGTTTTTGTAGCTGGTCCAGTTTCTTTTTTCTGTCCACAACCAACTAGAACAAAAAGGAAAGCTAGACTAACAAGAACAATTTTTTTCATTTCTTTCTTCTTTCTTTTTCTTTTTAAGATTAATACTCAATGAAAATCAAGGAGCAAACTAGGAAACTAGCCGCAGGTTGCTCAAAGCACAGCTTTGAGGTTGTGGATAAAACTGACGAAGTCAGCTCAAAACACTGTTTTGAGGTTGTGGATAGAACTGACGAAGTCAGTAACCATACATACGGCAAGGCGACGTTGACGCGGTTTGAAGAGATTTTTGAAGAGTATAAAATAGAATAAGACTGGGAATTGCTCCCAGCCTTGATGTTTATAGAGCTGCACGCAAACGTGCTTCTGCATTTTCTACATTACGGACAGAGCGTGGTAGGAAGGCACGAATATCGTCTTCCTTGTAGCCAACTTGCAGGCGTTTTTCATCCACAAGGATTGGGCTCTTTAAAATTCTCGGTGTTTCCATAATCAGATTGAGGACTTCATTGACACTCAAATCTTCGATATCCACTCCAAGGGCTTTGGCATAGCGATTTTTAGACGAAACGATGCTGGCTATTCCGTTATCTGTTTTTGTCAGAATATCCAGTAATTCTTCTCTCGTAATTCCTTCTTTACCAAGGTTTTGTTCTTTATAACTTAACTGGTGGGCATTGAGCCAGGTTTTTGCTTTTTTACAGCTAGTACAACTTGAGACTGTATAAATTTTAATCATGTACCTACCCCTTTCGCTACATGTTACTATCAGTTTAGTCTATTATACCATAAAAAACATCCGACTTGCGACCTATTTTTAAATTTTTTTGACTTTTTTCGTCATTTTCGTACTTTTTTCTTGACAAAATGAAATTTACAGCCATTCTTTATATTTCTTGATATAGATTTTTTTCACAATTGTCACGCTAATCATATACAAAATAATGATGAAAAGTAAAAAGATGAAATAAATCGATTTTAAAGGAGTTAGATGAAGAAGGCTTGCGAGAGGACTGTAGGGAAGGAAGGTCACAAAGGCTGCAGCCAATAAAGTTGTCACAAGGACTAGCCAAGCTGGACGACTTTGTAAAAAGGGAATTTTGGCTGAACGCAACATATGGATAACCATAGTTTGTGACCACATAGACTCGATAAACCAACCTGTCTGAAACAAGACAATAAAGCCTACGGCCGAATCTGCTCCATGAACATAGGCATGACCTGTCGTCATGGGTACAATGATAAAATAAAGTAAAATGAAGGTCAAAATATCAAAGGCAGAAGAAATAGGCCCCATCCAAACCATGAAACGTGTGATGGACTTGGCTTCCCAGGTATGTGGATTTCTCAAAAAATCTTTATCCACCTTGTCAAAAGGCAAGGCAATACAAGACAAATCATAGACTAGATTTAGGATAATCAAATGGACTGGTGCCATTGGTAAAAATGGTAAAAAGATTCCAGAGACCAATAGGGATAAGATATTTCCAAAATTAGAACTCACTGTCATCTTGATATATTTGGTCATATTGGCATAGACCTTACGACCTTCAACAAGTCCTTTTTCAAGCACCATGAGATCCTTATCAAGTAAGATAACATCAGCTGTTTCTTTGGCAATATCTACTGCTGTATCAACAGAAATTCCCACATCTGCTACTTTCATAGAAGGGGCATCATTGATTCCATCTCCCATATAGCCGACCGCATGACCATTAGCCTTAAATTGTAAAATAATCCTTGCTTTTTGGTCAGGAGAAAGTTTGGCAAAAACTGTTACCTCCTCTACGGCTTGAGACAATTCTTGATCACTCATCTGATCAATTTCAGACCCCAACAGCATCTGATTAATATCCAAACCAACCTTTTCACAGACTGCTTGGGTAACTTTTTCGTTGTCTCCCGTCAAAATCTTTGTTTGAACCCCATGTTCTAACAAAGCCTTAATTGCTGGTGCAGCAGATGGTTTAGGAGGATCTAGGAAGGCTAAATAACCAGTTAGAATCATATCCCCTTCATCATCAACTGTATAGGCATGACCTTCCCTCAAACCTGACTTATAGGCCACTCCCAAGACACGCAAACCTTGTTGATTTAGTTGTCTGACTTCTGCTAAAATTTCTTCTCTAATAACATCTGTCAAGGGAGTAATCACTCCATGGTATTCCGCATGACTGGAAATCGTCAACATTTCCTCTAGGGCACCCTTGGTTACCAAACTAACCACTTCGTTCTCATCCTTGACGATGACACTCATCCGTCTGCGTTCAAAATCAAAGGGAAGCTCATCTATTTTTTGAAAAGTTTGAGCCAGATTTTGTAAGAGGGTGTGTTCTTTGGCTTCCTTTTCAGTCCGTTTGATGATGGCTCTGTCCATCAAATTTTTCAAGCCCGTTTGAAAATAAGAATTGAGATAAGCTCGTCTCAAGACGGTCAAATCCAAGCGTCCGTGGATGTCCAAGGGATATTCAAGGACAATTTCGTCTTGGGTTAGAGTTCCTGTCTTATCTGTACACAAAATATCAATCGCCCCTAAGTCCTGTATGGCATTGAGTTTCTTGATAACCACTTTTTCCTTGGCCATAATGATGGAGCCCTTTGCTAGACTGGCCGTGATAATCATAGGAAGCATCTCAGGTGTCAATCCAACACCAACACTCAAAGCAAATACGCCAGCTTCCAACCAGTCGCCATCTGTTAAACCATTGGACAAGAAAACGATGGGCACCATGACCAGCATCAAACGAATCAAGAGCCACGAAATACTATTCATCTCCCGCTCAAACGAAGTAGGCTCGTCATAGGTGTTCAAAGTCTGCTCAATGGCCCCCATCATGGTATCATCACCAACTGCTAAAACCACGGCCTTGGCACTACCAGACAAGACATTGGTTCCCATAAAGGCGAGCGCTTCTGCTTCTAGCAGACTATCAAATTGTTGAACTGTTGCCTTGGTCAAGGCCAATTTTTCAACCGATTCACTTTCACCTGTCAAACCCGACTGTTGTACAAAGAAATCGCGCGACTCAAATAAAAGAAGATCTGCTGGAATCATGTCTCCAGCGCTTAATTTAACCACGTCACCCACTACCAAATCATCGATAGGTACTTCTTGGATTTCTCCTTGACGAATGACAGTCGCTGTGTTGACAATCATTTTTGATAGATTGGTCGCAGCCTTATCACTACGGAGTTCTTGAACAAAGCGTATGCCACCAGAAATGAGGACTAGGACAACGATGATAATAGAAGTCGTCGGATCCTCTTGACCTGGTTTTGCCAACCAGACATTGGTCACCAAGGAAATCACGGCGATGACCAGTAAGATGATCGTAAAAGGATTGATAATCGATTCGTAAATCTTTTTGAGGATACTGTCTTCTTGACCCTTTGTGATGGTATTTTCGCCATATAGGTCACGATTTTTCTCCACCTGCTCCTCAGTCAAGCCTGTTAGGCTTGTCTTATAAAAAGATAGAGTTTCGTTTAAAGATGTATGAATAGCTGTTGCTAATCTTTCTTTTGTAGTTTTCATTTGTTTCTCCTATCTGTATGAATGATGTGTTTCATACACAGAGACCAATCACTTTATAAGGGCAGAACGACACAAATCAGCGATTGGCTGTGTATGTGCGGTTCCGGATGATCGTCAATTTGCATCGTTTATCTCCTTTCTTTGATTTAAACAGTAGAAAATCCCACCATAAAATGGCAGGATTAAAAAACTAATTATCTGTTTTTCGTTCAAGCTTTAACTCCATAGGGCAATGTAATGAGCTTAGTCTTGGCCTTCGCGACCAGGACTGTTGACCAACGAGTAGTGTCTCCACTGCTTTGCGGTAGTCATCCGTATCCCTATGGTAGCCTCACCTACCGTTTTCGTCTTTCAGTATAAACCTTTAAAATTTAAAAGTCAATCATTTGAGTTGTTTAACTCTTAAATAACTATCAACTCTTTTGGAGCAAGGGTCAATAATTCACAACCTGTCTCTGTAATCAGAATATCATCCTCGATACGAACGCCATATTTGCCTTCGATATAGATACCTGGCTCATCTGTCAAGGCCATACCTGCCTTAATAGTTTCTGTAGAAGTCTGGCTAAAGTATGGTTCCTCATGGATATCCAGTCCAATACCGTGTCCAATACCGTGAGTAAAGTAGTCGCCATAGCCTGCCTCGATGATAATATCACGAGGAATTTTATCAAAGTCTCGGAAACCTAATCCTGCCTTAGCCTGGTCAATCAAGGCTTGATTGGCTTTGAGAACCGTATTGTAAATCTCCGCCTGCTCATCACTGACATGTCCCAGATAGATAGTCCGTGTCATATCACTGACATAGTGGTCATAGAGGCAACCGAAGTCCATGGTAATAGCTTCTCCTAGCTCCACTGGTTTGTGCATAGGATGGGCATGGGGTTTGGAAGAGTTGATACCGCTAGCTAGAATGGTGTCAAAAGACAAGCCAGATGCTCCCAACTCACGCATGCGGAAGTCAAGGAAGTTGGCAATCTCAATTTCAGTCTTTCCTGGTTTGATAAAGTCAAGTGCATCGCGGAAAGCTTGGTCTGAGATAGAACAAGCCTTGCGAATAGCTGCAATCTCCGCTTCATCCTTAATCATTCGAAGACCTTCAACAAACTGAGTCTGTGGAAGCAAGTCAATTCCTTCAAAGGTTGCCTGCATACGGTGGTAATAAGAGACTGAAATCTCATCTTCAAAACCGATACGAGACAAGCCCATGTCCTTGACAATGCCTGCAATGACAGCCAATTCATCACGGTCAGCCACAATCTCAAAGCCACTGGTTTCTTGCTTGGCTGCAATGATATAGCGAGAGTCTGTCACCAAGACCTGACGGTCACGGCTGATAAAAACTGTTCCATTTGAACCCCAAAAACCAGTCAAATAATAGACGTTTTTAAGGTTATTGATGATGATGCCATCCAGTTCTTTTTCTTGCATTTTAGCGAGAAATGCTTGTACGCGTTTATTCATGATGTAACTTTCCTTTCAAATACTGTCCTGTGTAGCTGGCTTCATTGGCCGCTACTTCTTCTGGAGTTCCTGTTACGATGATGGTTCCACCACCGACACCGCCCTCAGGTCCCAAGTCAATAATATGGTCTGCCGTCTTGATAACATCCAGATTGTGCTCAATGACAAGAACTGTATTGCCATCGTCAACAAAGCGAGCCAAGACTTTAAGCAAGCGAGCGATATCCTCTGTATGGAGTCCTGTCGTCGGCTCATCCAGAATGTAGAAAGATTTTCCTGTCGATCGTTTGTGAAGTTCGCTAGCCAACTTCATACGCTGGGCTTCTCCCCCAGAAAGGGTGGTAGCTGGTTGCCCTAGCGTTACATATCCCAGTCCCACATCCTTGATAGTCTGGAGTTTGCGTTGAATCTTTGGAATATGTTGGAAGAACTCCACCGCATCGTTAACCGTCATATCCAAGACCTGCGAGATATTTTTTTCCTTGTAGTGAACTTCTAGTGTTTCACTGTTGTAACGGGTTCCGTGGCAGACTTCACAAGCCACATAAACATCTGGCAAGAAGTGCATCTCAATCTTGATAATCCCGTCACCTGAGCAGGCTTCACAGCGACCACCCTTGACATTGAAACTGAAACGCCCCTTCTTGTAGCCTCGAATTTTGGCTTCATTTGTCTGAGCAAATAGGTCACGTATATCGTCAAAAACTCCTGTATAGGTAGCTGGGTTGGACCTAGGAGTTCGTCCAATTGGACTCTGGTCAATGTCAATCAAGCGGTCTACATGCTCAATCCCTGTAATCTTTTTAAACTTACCAGGCTTATCTGAATTACGGTTGAGCTTCTGGGCAATAGCTTTTTTGAGGATGCTGTTGATTAAGGTTGATTTCCCTGAGCCCGACACACCTGTCACTGCGATGAATTTTCCTAATGGGAAGCGAGCTGTGACATTTTGCAGGTTGTTCTCACGCGCTCCTGTCACTTCGATAAAACGACCATTTCCGGTACGGCGCTCTTCTGGCACTGGAATGGCACGTTTGCCTGACAAGTACTGGCCTGTGATAGATTTGCTGTTGCGAGCAACCTGCTTAGGCGTACCTGCGGCAACAATCTCCCCACCAAAAACACCTGCACCAGGACCAACGTCAATCAGATAATCCGCCTCACGCATGGTATCTTCGTCATGTTCTACCACGATGAGAGTATTACCCAAATCACGCATCTTTTTCAGACTGGCAATCAAACGGTCATTATCCCTCTGGTGAAGACCGATTGACGGCTCATCTAGAATATAAAGAACACCTGATAGGTTAGAACCAATCTGGGTTGCCAAGCGAATACGCTGACTTTCCCCACCTGAAAGGGTTCCTGCCGAACGTGACAGGGTCAGATAGTTAAGACCCACGTTATTAAGGAAGGTCAAACGGTCCTTGATTTCCTTGAGAATAGGCCGAGCAATGATGGCTTCATTTTCAGACAAGGTTAGCTGGCTCACCAAGTCCAAGTGGTCTGCGATAGACAGGTCTGAAATTTCTCCGATATGCGGCCCTTGCTCACCACCAACACGGACAGACAAGGCCTGGTCATTGAGACGATAGCCGTGACAGGTTCCGCAGGTCAGCTCATTCATGTAAAGGCGCATCTGGGTGCGGGTGTAATCACTGTTGGTCTCGTGATAGCGACGCTTGATATTATTGACAACTCCCTCAAAAGGAATATCGATATCGCGCACGCCACCAAATTCATTCTCATAGTGGAAATGGAATTCCTTACCATCTGAGCCGTAGAGAATCAAGTTCTTATCTTCTTCTGACAAGTCCTCAAAAGGCTTATCCATATCCACTCCAAAGGCTGTCATAGCCTGCTCTAGCATGTTTGGATAGTAGTTGGATGAGATAGGATTCCACGGAGCCAAGGCTCCCTCACGTAAGGTTTTGCTGGCATCTGGTACTACCAAATCAGTATCCACCTCCAGCTTGATGCCCAAACCGTCACACTCACTACAAGAGCCAAAAGGAGCATTGAAAGAGAAGAGACGTGGCTCTAACTCTGGAACAGTAAAGCCACAAACTGGACAGGCATAATGCTCAGAGAACAACAACTCAGAGTCGTCCATAGTGTCGATAATGACATAACCTTCTGCGATACGAAGGGCTGCCTCAATGGAGTCAAAGAGACGGCTACGAATGCCCTCCTTGATGACGATACGGTCAACCACGACATCAATATTGTGTTGCTTGCTCTTGGACAACTCTGGCACTTCGGTCACATCATAGACTTCCCCATCCACACGGACACGGACATACCCATCTTTCTGAACCTTCTCGATAACACTCTTATGTTGGCCTTTTTTCTTACGAATGACTGGTGCTAAAATTTGTAGGCGCTGGCGTTCAGGTAACTCCAAAACATTATCCACGATTTGCTCCACCGAAGAAGCCTTGATAGCTCCATGCCCGTTGATACAGTAAGGCGTCCCCACACGTGCGTAGAGGAGACGCAGATAGTCATTGATTTCAGTCGTTGTTCCCACTGTCGAGCGAGGGTTTTTGCTAGTCGTTTTCTGGTCGATGGAAATAGCTGGGCTGAGACCATCAATAGCATCTACATCAGGCTTCTCCATATTCCCCAAGAATTGACGAGCGTAGGCTGACAAACTCTCTACATAGCGACGTTGTCCCTCAGCATAGAGGGTATCAAAGGCCAGACTGGATTTCCCTGAACCTGACAAGCCGGTCACGACAACCAACTTGTCTCGTGGAATCTCCACATCAATATTTTTTAAATTATGGGCACGCGCCCCATGAATGACAATTTTATCTTGCATCTTTGTTCTTTCTAGTCCATTATTGCTTACCATTATACCAAAAAAAGTGAGATTCTATTACCCAAAAGGCTAAATTTGTAGTATAATAGTACGGTGTGAAAAAATCTGAAAAATGAGAAAGGATAAGGGATATGAAACAAGTTTTTCTCTCTACAACAACTGAATTTAAAGAGATCGATACGCTTGAACCGGGTACTTGGATCAATCTCGTCAATCCGACTCAAAATGAATCACTCGAAATCGCTAACGCCTTCGATATTGATATTGCCGACCTCCGAGCACCGCTCGATGCGGAAGAAATGTCTCGTATTACCATTGAAGACGAGTACACCCTGATTATCGTTGACGTGCCGGTCACAGAAGAAAGAAATAATCGCACCTACTACGTAACCATCCCGCTTGGTATTATCATCACCGAGGAAACCATTATCACTACGTGTTTGGAACCATTACCGGTCCTCGATGTCTTTATCAACCGTCGATTGCGTAATTTCTACACCTTCATGCGTTCGCGTTTTATCTTTCAGATTCTCTATCGCAATGCAGAGCTTTACCTAACAGCCCTTCGTTCAATCGACCGTAAGAGTGAACAAATCGAAAGTCAACTGCATCAATCAACTCGTAATGAAGAATTGATTGAACTCATGGAATTGGAAAAAACCATCGTCTATTTCAAGGCTTCCCTCAAAACAAATGAGCGTGTGATTAAGAAATTGACCAGCTCAACCAGCAATATCAAGAAATACCTTGAGGACGAAGACCTGCTTGAAGACACCCTGATTGAAACCCAACAGGCCATCGAGATGGCAGATATTTATGGAAACGTCTTGCATTCTATGACAGAGACCTTCGCCTCAATCATTTCTAATAACCAGAACAACATCATGAAAACCTTGGCCCTTGTGACCATCGTCATGTCCATCCCAACCATGGTCTTTTCTGCCTACGGGATGAACTTTAAGGATAATGAAATCCCCCTAAACGGCGAGCCAAATGCTTTCTGGTTAATCGTCTTTATTGCCTTTGCTATGAGTGTCTCGCTCACTCTCTATCTCATCCATAAAAAATGGTTCTAAGAGGAGTTCCTATGTCTCAGATTGATCTACAAAAATTAACAAAGAAAAACCAAGAGTTTGTCCACATCGCTACCCAACAATTCATCAAAGATGGAAAAACAGATGCTGAAATCAAGGCTATTTTTGAGGAAGTCATTCCTCAAATCCTTGAAGAGCAAGCCAAGGGTACGACTGCTCGTTCCCTCTATGGCGCACCGACCCACTGGGCGCACAGCTTCACTGTCAAGGAGCAATATGAAAAAGAGCATCCAAAAGAAAATGATGATCCAAAACTGATGATTATGGACTCAGCCCTTTTCATCACTAGCCTCTTTGTCCTCGTCAGCGCCCTCACAACCTTCTTTGCGGCAGATCAAGCTTTCGGCTATGGATTTGTCACTCTCCTATTAGTTGGACTGGTTGGTGGATTTGCCTTTTACTTGATGTACTACTTTGTTTACCAATACTATGGACCAGATATGGACCGCAGCCAACGTCCACCTTTCTGGAAATCTGTACTGGTTATCCTAGCTTCTATGTTCCTTTGGTTGCTTGTCTTCTTTGCGACAAGCTTCCTACCAGCTAGCCTTAACCCAGTACTTGCTCCATTGCCACTAGCTATTATCGGAGCAGCCCTCCTAGCCCTTCGCTTCTATCTCAAGAAACGCTTGAACATCCGCAGCGCAAGTGCAGGACCAACACGTTACTAAGAAAAGGAAAGAGCTATGGCATATAGTCAATCTTTAGCTCAGCAGATTCGAAAAATTCTAGCGCTCAAACTTCCTCCCCAAATTTTCGAAGAAGAGCTAGAAGAAAAGAAGCTGTTTGGTGGCCTGGCCTTTATGATTCGTGGTAAAATGGTCCTTACTGTCAGTTCCAGAAAGGATGAACTGGTTATGGTCAGAATTGGCAAGGAAATGGAGAAGCAAGTTCTACCCCGAACAGGAGCTCATACTACATTGATGAGGGGGCGCCTTTATCATGGGTATATAGACTTAGATATAGAAGGCCAAAAAGAATTGCCTTACTGGATTGATTTGGCTCTCTCCTATAATCAAGAGTTGACCAAGTAACTCATATCTAGCGAGATTACTGATTAGAAAACGAAAAGCAACTGCACCAGCGGTTGCTTTTTCACTTGCTTGCCTACAAGCTTCCCTCTACCCTTTTCCCTATAGTTTTCTCCCATCTTTTATGATAAAATAGGCTCAATCAATTTCTAGGAGGAAGAAATATGGTTTCTACTATTGGTGTTGTTAGTTTATCTAGTGGCATTATCGGAGAGGACTTTGTCAAACACGAAGTGGACTTGGGTGTCCAACGTCTCAAGAATCTGGGACTCAATCCTATCTTTTTGCCCCATTCGCTAAATGGATTAGACTTTATCAAGGACCATCCTGAAGCTCGTGCAGAGGATTTGATTCATGCCTTTTCTGATGATAGCATCGACATGATCCTATGCGCCATCGGTGGAGACGATACCTATCGCTTACTACCTTATCTTTTTGAAAATGACCAACTACAAAAGGTTATCAAACAAAAAATTTTTCTTGGCTTCTCGGATACAACCATGAACCACCTCATGTTGCATAAACTAGGAATCAAGACTTTTTATGGCCAATCCTTTTTAGCTGACATTTGTGAATTGGACAAAGAAATGTTAGCCTATAGCCTTCACTACTTTAAAGAATTGATTGAGACGGGAAGAATCTCAGAAATTCGCCCTAGTGACGTTTGGTATGATGAAAGGACTGACTTCAGTCCCAAGGCTCTAGGGACACCTCGTATCAATCATGCAAATACTGGTTTTGACTTGTTGCAAGGAAATGCCCAGTTCGAGGGAAAAATCCTCGGTGGGTGTCTCGAATCCCTCTACGATATCTTTAACAACTCTCGATACGCAGATAGCACGGATCTCTGTCAAAAATACAAACTTTTCCCTGACTTGTCAGACTGGGAAGGAAAAATCCTCTTGCTAGAAACAAGCGAAGAAAAGCCTGAGCTGGAAGACTTCAAAAATATGTTGCGGACTTTAAAAGACACTGGTATATTCGAGGTCATCAGTGGACTCTTGGTCGGAAAACCTATGGATGAAACTTTCTATGACGACTATAAAGAGGCACTATTGGATATTATTGACAGCAATATCCCGATTATCTATAATCTAAATGTCGGCCACGCAACTCCAAGAGCAATTGTACCCTTCGGAGTTCACGCCTATGTAGATGCAAAGGAGCAAATCATTCGCTTTGACTATAACAAAAAATAAATAGTTTCTCTATTTTTGTGCTTTTGTATTCGTTTTCGTTACAATTTGTATCTGAATTTATTGCATTTCGCTAATTTCTATGATATCCTTTTGAAGGAGGTGTATATGACAAAACAAAAAATTAATCGAATCGTAGGTTCTATTGGTGCCTTTATTGGAATTATAGTATTTATTGCCTACATACCTCAAATTATCGCTAATTTACAGGGAAATAAAGCTCAACCATTTCAACCTTTATCAGCTGCTATATCTTGCTTAATCTGGGTTATTTATGGATGGACAAAGGAACCTAAGAAGGATTGGATACTAATCATTCCAAATTCAGCTGGTGTTATTTTAGGTGGAATCACTTTTTTGACTTCACTCTAACAAATCTAATAGTATATATAAAAAGCTGGGAAAAATTTCTCAGCTTTTTTCTATATTCTCAGATATGCTAGTTACCTGTACATACTAACGACCGCTTTTCCACTCACAATCATTCTCATGGTCATCAACTAGCCCTGCAGCCTGTAGAAAAGACAAGACGGCGACTGGGCCTGTGAACTTGAAGCCTCGTTTTTTGAGATCTTTGGCTAACTTCTCAGACAGAGGTGTTTTAGCTGGGGCTTGGCGGTAATCGGGAACATCGTTAACGATCGTTTTCCCCTCAACAAAGGACCAAAGATAGGCATCAAAAGAGCCATATTCTTCCTGTAGTCGTAAAAATGCTTGGGCGTTAGCGCGTGTAGCAAAAATCTTGGCTCTATTTCGGATGATGGCTGGATTCTCCAGCAAGTCTTCCAGTTCGATATCGGTCATCTCTGCGACCGCTTGAATTTGATAGCCATGAAAGGCTTCTCGGAAAGCATGGCGTTTGTTGAGCACCGTTTCCCAAGACAGGCCTGCCTGATAGGTTTCCATACACAACAACTCAAACAATGCTTGGTCATCATGGAGGGGCTGGCCCCACTCCTCATCATGATAGGCGATGTAGAGCGGATTGGTCATCTTGACCCACGAACAACGTTTTGTCATGCTCTGCTCCTATTTGACCAACATTTTGAGGGCAGACTTGATATAGTTCTCAGCTGTATCTGTCGTTCCTTCAAAGAATTTCTTGATTTTCTTGAGCTCTGTTGCCTTGTAGCCCAGAGCCAACATGGCTTCCATGGCTTCTTCCAATTCTTGGTTTTCAGCGCTAGCTTGCACTGCTACCTTAGCAGGAAGGTCATCTCCTGCAACTACTACCTTGCCTTCCAAGTCCAGCACCATCTGCTGGGCTGTTTTCTTGCCAATTTTAGGGAATTTGGTCAAGTAGGTGATGTTCTTAGTTTCAATTGCTTGAACCAAGCCAGCATTGTCATCGGCAGCGATGATAGCCAGAGCTGATACAGGACCAATCCCAGAGACCGAAATCAGACTGAGAAAGAGCTTCTTCTCGTCTTCTGAGCGAAATCCATAAAGCAGATGAGCGTCCTCACGCACGACTTGATGCACATAAATCTGAGCCTCCTGATTAACCTGTCCTGAATAGGCATAAGGATTGGCCACATGCAGGATATAACCGATACCATTGACTTCAAGAACAATGTATTTGGCAGTGATTTTGGTAATGATTCCTTTTAAATATTCGTACATAGTTTTCCTTTTAGTTTAATATTTCCCCAACTCACGGAGACTGGTGTGATTTTCCTGAATACGTCGGAACATCTTTTCCATATCCGACTTGGTAAAATGCACCAAAACAGGACGTCCATGGGGACAGTTATAGGGATTGTCACACTGAGAAAGCTGATAGAGAAGTTGTCTAGCTGAATGGTCATCGATACGATGATTGGCCTTGATAGATCGCTTGCAGGACATCATGATAGCTAGCTCTGCTCGATATTTCTTGATAGAAACTTCCTTGGTTAAAAGAAGCATGTCGCACATTTCATAGATGCCTGACTCAATTTCCTCCTCTGCCATCCAAATAGGATGTTCACGCAGGATAAATTGATTTTCTCCGTACTCTGCTAGAAAGACGCCCACTTCCTCCAAATGTGTCATTCTTTCCTTGAGACGCAGAGCATCATCCGCAGGAAACTCAAAGATGTAAGGCACTAGAAGTTGCTGCTGGCTCTGGTCAACATCACCAATGCTTTCACGATACTCCTCGTACTTGACCCGTTCCTGCGCCGCATGTTGGTCTATGATGTAAAGTCCATCTCGCCCTTGGGCAAAGAGATAGGTTCCATGCATTTGCCCGAAAAATTCCAACTCTGGAAAGCTGGATGATTCTTCTCGCTCCAGCTTGTCATAGGCCTTATCAAGACTTGCTAAGTCTAGCTCTGGATGGTCTAGTTGGTCGTAGTTAGCAGGCTTTCTCTCTGCAAAATGCAGTTTTGCTGGCTTGGTCAATTGGTCCAAGGTTTCCTTGGCAAATAGAGTCAAATCCTGCCCTTCCTCAGTCAATTTCACCTGATAATCAGCTACTTCAGCTTGACTAGGTCTTGTCGACTCAGTATTCTCATAGTAGAGCGTATTTTCTTTGAGTGGGAGAATGGTCTGCTCCACCTTTTGACGATTACGCACGGTCGATTTGGCAAGATTTTCCAAGACATCAGGTATCAAAGTTTGCTCCTTGAGACTATTTGCAATGGCTTCTGAAACCAACGTCATCAGTTCTTTTTCCTTGGAAATCCGCACCTCTTGCTTGGTTGGATGTACATTGACATCCGCTAGATAAGGGTCGATATGAATGTGAATGACAGCCAGTGGAAAACGCCCCACCATGAGCTTACTGCCATAACCGTCAAGAATAGCACGATTGAGTAGGAAATTCTTGATATAACGACCATTGATGAAGAGACTGATATAATTGCGATTGGCCCGAGTTAACTCAGGCAAGGACACAAAACCTGAAATTTCGAAATCTAGGTCAGAATTCTCAATTTCAATCATCTTCTTGGCACTGGCTAAACCGTAAATCCCTGCAATAGCTTGGCGCAGTTGACCAGTCCCTGCTGTTCGCGTCATTTCCTTGCCATCACTGATTAAACTAAACGAAATTTCAGGATGGGCCAAGCCCAGACGGTTGACAATATCAATGATATGAGACAGCTCCGCTTGCTGGCTCTTCATATACTTGAGGCGGGCAGGCGTGTTGAAAAAGAGGTCCTCCACACAAACCTTGGTCCCCACAGGACTAGTCGCTGGGATGACTTCCTCAACTTCACCCCCACGCGCAACTAGCTTGGTTCCGTGACTTGCACCATCCACAGCCGTCAACAGAGTTAAGACACTAACAGACGCGATAGAAGGAAGGGCTTCACCACGAAAACCAAGCGTCCGAATCCGAAAGAGGTCTGCTTGATTTTTTATCTTACTGGTCGCATGACGACGCAGGGCCAATTCCACCTCATCGTGGGCAATTCCATGACCATTATCTGTGATTTGAATCTTCTTGAGACCAGCTTCCTCAATCTCAATGATAACCTGACTAGAGCCCGCATCAATGGCGTTTTCTACCAACTCTTTGACCACACTGGCAGGACGTTCGATAACCTCTCCAGCCGCAATCTGGTTTGCCAGCACCTCTGGTAATTCAATAATATGAGACATCTTTCAGCCCCTTTCTGTATCTGTTTTCCTAGAAATTGATAGTGCTATTATACCATATTTCAGATAGGACAGAAAAGCAAGCGCCACATAGGAACCAAATCCCTCCACATAGACAAAGTCCCTTGCCAGGTGTCGTAAAATAGTGTTTAATAAAAATATACAGGAAGTGATCACAACCTTGTATAACTAAAAAGGAGAGAAATTTATGAAAGTAGAACTACAGATTAGTGAGACTTACAAGGAAGAAAAACTGATTGTCCAAGCACCTCAGCCGACAGAAAAAGTCCAAAAAGTCATCGAGTTCGCAGAAAATCTGGACCAAAGAGAAAAAATCAAAGGGAAAATCGAAGATCAGGTCTATCTAATTGAGATTGGCAATATTCAACGCTTCTATATTGAGAATCGGAAGGTTCTAGCAGAAACGGCAAGTCAGACCTACACCATTGATTTACGACTCTATCAGGTTCTTGAACTCTTACCGACTAATTTTATCCAAATTTCCCAATCAGAAATCATCAATATCGACTCCATCTCTCACCTCAAGCTCACCCCCAACGGTCTGGTAGAAATCTTTCTAAAAAATGAAAGCTTCACCTACTCTTCACGCCGTTACCTAAAAACCATCAAGGAGAAATTAGAACTATGAAAAAACAAATCTTTCACGACGCAACTGCTGGTGTCCTCATCGGCCTCATCCTCTCTATCCTCTTTTCACTCATTTATGCACCGAGTACTTATGCCCCGCTAAATCCCTACTCTCTCATCGGCCAAGTCATGATTCAACATCAGGTTCACGGTGCCCTGGTCTTGCTCTACTGCACACTTATCTGGTCAGCTATCGGCATTCTCTTCAACTTTGGCAACCGCTTATTCAGCCGTGACTGGAGCATGCTCCGTGCCACTCTGACTCATTTCTTCCTTATGCTTGCTGGCTTTGTCCCACTAGCAACCCTGGCAGGTTGGTTCCCCTTCCACTGGATCTTCTATCTCCAGCTTATTATCGAGTTTGCGATTGTCTACCTCATCATTTGGGCTATTCTCTATAAAAGAGAAGCTAGAAAAGTAGACCACATCAATCAACTCTTGGAGCATAGAAAGTAAGGGCTTTGATAAAACTGCTTGGAATAATAAAAAAGCCAAGCCTAAGCTCAACTTTCCAACTCATACAAATCTGCTATAATTGCAGCCACATGCTTGATATCTCCCAGCATGCCTCGCATTTCAAAGTCAGC
The DNA here is from genome assembly GCF_963518475.1 of uncultured Streptococcus sp. Taxonomy (GTDB): domain Bacteria; phylum Bacillota; class Bacilli; order Lactobacillales; family Streptococcaceae; genus Streptococcus. The sequence continues at coordinate 32,792 of NZ_CAUQJA010000013.1, forward strand.
TAAGACAGGGAAGCCAAAACGTTGACTGTATTGCTTGGCTGTCAGGCAGTATTGGTTATTAAAGTTGCGATTTCCTGAACCAACTACGCCAAAACACTTACTAGCATTGTCACCATAGGCGATAAAATCTCCCACTGGTGTCGTCAAAATCTCTACATCTCCGTTATCCACGCCATTCCCACCTTCTAGGTAGGTTGGCAAAAAAGCGATATAAGGGTGTTCCATCTCATAAAAATCTTGGCCTTCCTTGACTAAGTCCTTGATATGAATCTTTTGAACTTCAATCCCCTCATACTGGGACAAGAGATAGTCTTTCAGGCGTGTCACAAAACTCTCAGTATTCCCACTCAGACTGATATAAACTAAAGAAATTGTCTTCATATTTACCTCCATGATTTTATCTATAATCGAAAAATAACTACCAAGATTGTAACTTGATAGTTATTTTTTGTCAATACTTAGGCAAGTTCTTCTGTTTCCTCTTCTTCAGCCAAGGCTTTTTGCTGACGCCATATCTTGTAGAAGACAAGGGCTAGGAAGAGAACATTGATGACGATATAGAAAATGCTGACAGCTTTTGAACCAATACCCATTGTCAAACGAATAGTTTCATCTTGAACCAGCTGCAAAGCGTCTTGTAAAGTCACATAGGTATAAATCGAACCAATAATGGCTAGCAAAACATAGCCGACATAAGTATAGTTTGCATACTGCAAATTCTTACGAACAAGGAATACAATCGCTACTACCACTAAAATAGCAGATAGTACAACCAAGGCCACATTAAAAATAGAATGAGATGCTTCTGCCACTCTATAGCTAAAATTAATGCTATCTTCTACCTGCTGAGCACTGACCCCTGCAACTTGTTTTTGAGCAGCACGAAGGACTTCTTTACTAGGCAAGGGCTTCAAAAGTTCAAACAGAGACGTAGCTGAAATAAGGGCAGACAAGATGAGCAAGACCCATAGATAAATTGGTTTCTTTTTCATGATAGAACCTCCTGATGTTATTATTGATATTATAGCACTTTTTGTAAAGGGATACAAATATTATAGTGTCGTTTCTACCTGTTTTCGGTAGGCTTTCGGCGATTTTCCGCACAATTTTCGGAACACTTTATAGAAATATCCAACATTACTGTAACCAACAGCATAACAAATATCTTCGATACTGTCACTAGTTGAAAGCAAAAGTTGTTGGGCAGCCTTAATACGTTGTTTATTGAGCAATTCAGCAAAGGTCGAATTGGTTTCACGCTTGATTAACTGCCCCAGATAGACAGGATTGATAAAGAGATCTTTACTGATATCCTTGAGGGAAAGTTCTTTTTGATAATCACGCCCAATGACTTCTAGCACACTGACCACATTCTCATTCATACGATATTGTCCAAAGAATCGGGTCAGAGTTTCCTTGATATAAGGAACCAATTCATCGAAAGATTGAATAGCATGAATCGTTTTGACAATGTCCGTCATATCATCAGCTTTGAGGTGTTCAAACAAGTGGAAGACATCCATGACAAACTGGATAAAAAGCTGTTTGGTAATCGGAACACGCGGCGTATTTTCAAGAACCACCTTCTCCAAAAGGTTCAACTCTTCCACGATTTGATTGAGATTCCCCTGAATGATAACCCTATAAATCGGTTCATAATAGGCAAAGAGACTCTCAGACTGTTTTAGATTTACAGAACCGTAAAAGAGGGCTTTCTCAGCATTCAGCTTCCAGCGTTCAAAGTGTTCTTGATAAGGAGCTTCAAAGGGAGTAACAACTAAACCATCTAGGGGGTTATCAGAAATAAAAATCTGCCAGTCTTGACCCAAGACATAGTAGGGAATAGTGAAAGAGCCTTGTTTTTCCTTGGATAGGCCTATCCACCAATTCTCCTTATCCCCTAAATAACTAACAAATCCAGCCTCATCTAAATCTTGACTAAGGGTCTGACCTTTCTTTCCTCTCTCGCCGAGCTGACCTGCAATCTTCTCCAGCAGATTTCCCAACTCTACCTTATCAACAGGCTTGACCAAATAATCTACAACCTTGAGATTCATGGCCTTTTTGACATAATCAAACTCCTGATAACCTGAGAGCAGGATATAGGCAGCATCTGGTAAGATTTCTTTCATCTCCCGAATCATATCAAGTCCTGTTTTGTCGGGCATATTGACATCGGAAATGACCACATCGACAGGATTTTCCTGAACATATTCTAGGGCTTCATCGGCATGACTGGCTGTTGCGACGACCTCCATATCCCACTTATCAAAGGGAATCAAACGTTTCAGACCTTCTGTCACCATGTACTCATCATCTACTAATAATACTTTATACATTTTCTCCCTTTCTACTCATCTTGAATTGTAATACGATACTGAACACCCGCTTGCTCTGCAGACTCTATAGTAATGGCATAGCGGTCCCCAAAATAGAGCACAAAACGCTCATGGACATTGACAATCCCGATAGATTGCTTTTGATCACTGTAACTGGCTTGGTGTTCAAAATGTCTCTGACTTAATTTTTCTCGAATACTTGCCAGTTTTTCAGCTGACATACCACGGCCATTATCTACCACTAAAATTTCCACAAAACCATCCTGTTTAAGAGCCTTGATGCTAATCACATTATCTGTCCGTCTGTGGTCAACACCATGCGCGAAATAATTTTCTACCAGCGGTTGCAAGGTAAACTTAGGAATCTTCATATTTTCTAACCCTGGGTCTATCTTGAAACCATAGGCAATGGACTTGGGATAGCGAACCATGCAGAGATAGCTATATTTACGACAAAATTCTAATTCCTGTTTGAGAAGAGTTTCTCTTTCGTCGGAAATATTGTTACGCAAAAGACTACTGAATTCATAAATGATATCTGCCAACTCATCTTGACTTTGCATAACTGCATACATGCGCAAGAACTCCAGCGTATTATACATAAAATGAGGATTGATTTGCGCCTGCAAGGCCCGCATATTGGCATCTTTTTGACTAAGCTCTAACTGATAAATATCATGGATATTCTTTTCCAAGCGATCCAACATATCATTGGTCGTCTCCGCGATTAGGAGCAATTCCTGATCCTTTTCAAGCGTATCAATGCGAAGACCTTCTTGTCCTTGGGCAATAGCTTGGATGGAATCCACCAGGTCCACTACCTGCTTTTGATAATTAGCAAAAGTCTTCCTCAAAGTCAGATAGAGAATGACAATAAAGAGAAGGCTCAAGCCCACAATCAAAGCAGAGCTAGCCACTGTTCCTTGTAAAACAAAGTTTTTAGGAACTGCCACCTGAACCTGATATCCATGAGAGGTAAAACCGACAAACCAGTTCTCATGTTCCCTATTGACCCTCTCACCAATATGAAAAATCTCCGTATCAAATGGTGATGTTACAGTCACAGCCATCGGGATATGACCTCGGGTATTGTCAATGGCATGATATAAGACTTCTGGATCCAAGGAGATGTAAATCACTCCTATAGATTGATCCGTTGCTGGGTCCAGAACTGGAATGCCAAAACTATTGGCCTCTGGTTTAAAGGCCTCAGCAGGCAAGATATGACCACTTCTTTTATCCCTTGTTGAAACATAAACTTCTTTAAAATCCTGCAAGACGATTGCAACACCCGTTATAGAGTCATTTTGAACATAAAGATCATCAATGTTTTCATACAGAGAGATAGAAGTTGACGAAGCTGCTTGATGCTCCAATAGCCAATAAAAATACTCAGAAGTTGACAAGCTAAAGTACTTATAAACCCCTTGTATCCGGTCTTGATTGGCTACTAAATCTTGCGCCAGTTGGGCTGACTCCCGATAATAATACTCCACCTCATCGACTGTTCGAGTGGTTACACGTTGGGCTACTCTTTGAGCTTCCTTTTCCCGTGAATCCCAGTCAGCGTAAGAGAGTAAGATTGCAAAACTCGCAATAATAATCATCATAACTGAACTGTAGGTTCTTAGAAGCGTATGTAGCCAAAACTGCTTCATTCTATTTTGTCGCCAATTTTTCATGGATACTTTCATAGACCGGTTCCAACATATCACTGATAAAGAAATGCCACATCCCAATTCCTACAAAGAAAAGTAGGGCAGGCATATAGTAACCAATTGCCACAAGTAGCACTGTCCCAAGGAGAACCTTGGCCACAGGCGCTAAGCTCATAAAGATGCCAATCAAGGATAGTTTGAGACTATTTCGATAGGACAAATCAAAATAAACTTGTAATTTTAAAGATACTGTATAAGCCAAAAAGATCAGGGCAACTACTAGGACATTCAAAAAGGTCGCAATCAAATGAATAATAGTCTGATGAGGCAATTGCACCAAGAGATACAGGCCATAGACCAAAACTAGATTCACCCCTAAAAAGCTATAGAAAATCAGGTTGCTTGAGACGAAATTTTGCTTATAAAGAGACCACGCCTCCTTCAAACTGTATTCCCGAAAGCTATAACCATGTTCTGCATATAGGCTCATCAAGGTGGCACTAGCCGGCGCTAGACCAAGGATAATCCCTCCTGCTAAAGTTAATAGCCAAAAGAAGGCTGTCGCAATCATCCCTAAAAAGAAACGATTAAAGACAAAGTCTAAAAATCTACCCATGATATCCCCCTAAAAATAACTATGAAACTATTATATCATATTTCAAGCGTTTTCAAAAACTTCTAGTATCCATTTACAATCCCATCAAACCGTGGTACAATGAGAATTGTGAAAAAATTATCAGGAGACAATTCATGAAAAAATCTATCTTAACTACACTGCTTTTTGCAGTTCTTTACTTCCTCTGCATGGGGATTGGTGTCCTTTTGGGCAATCTCTTTGACCAAGCTGGAAACATGTTTTATGCGCCTGCCTTTACTGCCCTTGTCGGCGGTAGCGTCTATATGATCCTAGTCGCAAAAGTTCCGCGCTTTGGAGCCATTACCACTATCGGCCTTGTCATTGCCCTCTTTTTCTTGGGAACTAAACACGGTGCCGGTGCCTTCCTTCCTGGAATTATCTGTGGCCTGCTAGCAGATGGAGTCGCTCATCTAGGAAAATACAAGGACCAAACAAAGAATTTCCTTTCTTTCATACTCTTTGCCTTTAGCACATCAGGACCAATCCTACTTATGTGGATTGCGCCCAAAACCTATATGGCAACCCTTCTAGCAAGAGGAAAATCCCAAGAATATATCGACCGTATCATGGTCGCGCTAAATCCTGGAACCGTCCTTCTATTTATCGCAAGTATTGTCATCGGAGCCCTAGTGGGTGCCTTGATTGGACAAGCCTTGAGTAAAAAATTTGCACAGAAAATCTGATAAATAAAAAAGAGCCGTGTGGCTCTTTTTTATTTATGGCTCAATTTTTTGGTCAAGAAATCTCCCAAGAATTGGATTGCAAAGATAATCAAAATGATAATGATGGTTGCCAAGATGGTCACATCGTGATTGTAGCGGTTAAATCCATAAGCGATGGCTACGTTACCCATACCACCAGTTCCAACTGCCCCGGCCATAGCTGTTTCCCCAACAAGGGAAATCAAGGTTACAGTCGTCACACGAATCAAATCTGGAAGGTCTTCTAGTAAGCTTGAGCTTCCTAGGTTAAAATTTTTTACCTGAAAAACTTCCTTTTTCTAGGGATAAAATCAGCCCTATCACACTCACTACCAAAAACACCCACCAACAAAGTCTGATATCTTGTAAAGCTAAGAAGGAAAATACAGACATTCCCAAGGGTAATGTTAGGGAAAAAATCATACTCAAGAGATTATTACTTCTAGCTAATACATCCGCACTCAAATTAGACAGTAACAGAGTATCTAATTTAGGCATTGATTTCGACATCAAATACATGACAAAGGCTAAGCAGGCAACACCTACTAGAGGAGAAAACTCTAAAATATTAGCAGTAGCCAGCAAGACAAACAGAATTGCATTGAGCGATAACAAGCTTGAAAAAGACAATTTCCCAAAATAATCATGGGGAGTTAGGCTACCAAGAATAGCTCCTCCCAAGCTAACACATTCAATTAAAAATAGGGCTTGAGCATAGCTGAGATGATAGATAGTATGGTCTAATAAATAAAAGTGATAAATACCTCCAATAGCTCCTCCCAAAGTATTCATTACCAAAATGACAAGGATCATTTTAAACAAAGATTTACTTTCTCTCTGTCTAAAGATAACATCCATGTCCGCATAGATTTCCTTAACTTGTTGAAGTAAACTAATCGACTTATCCTTTACACTTACAGACAAATGCGTCAATTCTCTTCTATTTTTGAACAAAATGAGGGAAGATAGTAAAAAGAAACCAGCATTCACAATTGCAACAAAAGAAAAATTTTGATGGCTGCTTGTGAGTAGCCACACTCCTAAGGCTTGACCTCCTAGATTTGATAAATAAGAAACAAACTGAGTAAAGGAATAAGCTTCATAGAGCTTATCTTCCGAAATATTATGCTGGATAATCGGCATACGAAGACCTGCTGTATAATCTGATAAAATATCTGAACAGATATTAACCATACAGATAAAAGCAAACGTTACGAAGTTCTGGTCATGAATCACACTAGCAATCAAAAGAAATAGGAGACTTTGCACACAACCAACCCAGATAATTGTCCCTGCTTTATTCCGAGTATGATCAGCCTTAATCCCAACATAAAAAATAAATAGGAAAGGTAAAATCGTAATCATATTAGCCATAAATACTGCTATATTTTTAAAGGGTAGACTCGCAGCATAAACGATAAATACCAGATTATAAATATAAGCTCCACTTGAGCTCAAAAACCTTGATAAGGTCAGTATTCTAAATAAATGATGTCTTAAGAATAGTTTCATAACAGGCCTTTCTCACATTTCAAAGAGTATTCTATTGAATTCAGTCTAACAAAAAAAGCGGGACTCCCCACTTTTTTGTAATATATTTTTTCTGAAAATAGGAACTCTAGCTCCTAGATACTGCTATTTATCACTCCATCTACAAACCCATTTATTTTTCATCAGTCGATGTAATTGGAATATATTACAAATCTTTATTCGAGAGCTGACTTGCAAAATAGTTTTCATAGTATCTTGCACCATCTACATATTCTAAATCTTGTAAGATTGCAATGCCTCTCTGGATTTTTTCAAGACCCTTATTTTTTACACTAAAAATAGTATCATAATACCCTTTAGCAATCATATAAATGATTTTAAGATAAGCTTGAGATTCTGGCAATTCTCGTTTTTCAATCTGAAAAACAAAATAGTCTGCTTTTAATTTATCCTTTTCCTCTATCGCTTTAAAGAGTCCATTAATTAAAATGGTGTCAATACCGACTTTGTTACTAGGTAAAGAGCCTAATAAATCCGTCTTTTGTAACATCTCCCTAGAATATTTAAAATAGAGGGGCAGAGGGAACAAAGTAGAAATCGTTGAAAATAGTTCTAATTCATAATTTCCCCAGATATCAATAGTAAAAAAATAGTCATAGAGAAAAGTCAGTTCTTCATCCGTTGCTCGTATTTCTGAATCAAAAAACACAAGAAGGCTTTTGATACGAATCATTTGTAAAAGATAGCTTGTTTTAGCACTTGATCTGTACTTTTTAGTCGTCTCTTCATACAAGGATTGGAGAGAATCAATCCCTTCTCTGTCATATAGTTCCCAGAGATTTTCTTGAAAAGCCAAAATCTGTTTCTGAGAAAAACCACGTACCAAGTACATAAATTCGTTCAAATCAGAGTGGATGTTATCTAAGGCAGTAATCAATTTCATAGATGATAAGTCTGCTTCTCCACGCTCAAATTTGCTCAGCATGGAATAAGTAAACTCTCCTCCCGTCGCCTCCTGTAGAGATATATTCCGACTCTTTCTCAATTCTTTAAAAACTTCTCCCAGATTTTGCATATTGACTCCCCACAATTCTTAACTCTCTTACTCTTAAAAGTAACGGTTGATAGCAACTAGTACAGAGAATTTTAAGTCTTGACTATAACGACAACTCCTATGAATTGATGTACAGATGGCCTAGCTCTTTTTTATTTATGGCTCAATTTCTTGGTCAAGAAGTCTCCCAAGAATTGGATTGCAAAGATAATCAAAATGATAATGATGGTTGCCAAGATAGTTACATCGTGATTGTAGCGGTTAAATCCATAGGCAATGGCTACGTTACCGATACCGCCAGCTCCAACCGCACCGGCCATAGCTGTTTCACCAACAAGTGAAATCAAGGTCACAGTCGTCACACGAATCAAATCTGGGAGGCCTTCTGATAGGTAAACTCCCACGATATCCCAGAATGTCGCTCCGCTCGCTTGAGCCGCCTCAATGACACCACCATCTAGCTCAGCCAAGACAACCTGAACTTGACGGGCAAAGAAGGCAAAGACCGCAAAAGATAGGGGTACAATAGCCGCATTTGGCCCGATACTTGTCCCTACGATTAGGTGTGAGAAGGGGGACAAGACTGCCAAGAGAATGATAAATGGCACCGCACGGAAAATAGAGGTAATCTTATCCAAAATCCAGAAAACGACTTTATTTTCCAAGACACCACCTGGCGCTGTCAAGACAAGGAAGAGACCTGCAACTAGCCCCAAGAAACCTCCGATGATGAAGGAAAGAACTGTCATATAGAGGGTTAGGTAGATGGCTGTTCCCCAGCCTGCTTGACCAGCCCAGCCCATTTTATAGACATTTGGTAAATAGGTTTGAATCAATGATTCCATCTTACTGTCCTCCCTTCAATATTTTTAGCTGCACACCTGCTTGACGAATGGCTTCTTGAGCACCTGCCAGCGCTGCTTTTTCACCTGACAAAACCACCACCAATTCTCCGACAGGAGTGCCATCGAGAATTTCGATATTCCCATAGAGGATATTAGCCGTTACTTGGTAATGCTTGTACAATTCATTCAAAAGTGGCTCGTCTGTTGAAGCACCTGCATACTTGAGTTGCACCAAAAGACTATTTTCAGACAGATGTTCCACGATTTCTTGCTTCTCAATCTTGACCATAGCTTCGTCAATACCTGTAGCTGTTGAGATAAAATCTTGGGTCAAGGGTTGTTTAGGGTCTGAGAAGATTTCAAGAACACTGCCCTCTTCAATCAAATGCCCATCCTGCATAACTGCCACACGATTGGCAATATCTTTGACAATCTGCATTTCATGCGTAATCAAGACAACAGTTAAGCCTAATTTTTGGTTCAAATCTTGCAACAAGGCCAAAATCTGCTTGGTTGTCTTAGGGTCAAGGGCAGAAGTTGACTCATCTGAAATCAAGATTTTTGGATCATTTGCCAAGGCACGCGCAATGGCCACACGCTGTTTTTGCCCTCCAGATAATTGTGAAGGGTAGTTTTCAGCACGGTCTGCCAAGCCAACCAAGTCCAACAACTTGGCTACTTTAGCCTTCTTCTCTTCCTTGCTGAGTCCAGAATGTTTAAGAGCGAAGGCTACATTCTCCTCTGCCGTCTTCTGACTCATCAGGTTAAAATGCTGGAAAATCATCCCGATATCTTGACGTTTACGACGCAACTGCTCTGCCGTCAAAGTCACCTTACCATCAAAAATCACATCGTCGTCAATGGTGATTTTCCCTGCAGATGGTTTTTGCAAGAGGTTAATCACCCGTACAAGGGTTGATTTCCCTGCTCCAGAATATCCAACGATTCCGTAGATATCCCCTTCTTGGATGTGAATGGTCACATCCTTGACCGCTGTGATGGTTCTCTTCTTTTGATGAAAAGTCACATCGATCTGATCTAACTTGATAATATCTCTACTCATAGCTTCTAATCAGCTCCTCTACTAATTCAATATGGGTGTAATAATCGGCGATTCGCACATTTTCATCTCCACCGTGGTCTCGGCTATTGGCATTTCCTAGACCGAAGGCCACCATGGGCACCTTTAGGGCATCAAAGACCGTATGCATAGGCCCTGTCCCCGCTGTCGTCGGCAAGACTGAAACGCCCTGTGGATAGAATTTCTTGGCCAACTCGATTACATTAAGAATGGCTGGCGCGCTCATATCGCTTCGATAGCTCATCTCTCCCAAGGTATAGTATAATTCTACCTTATCAAAGCCATTTTTGTCTAGCTGTTTCCGAATTTTTTCCAGAACATCATGCGGTTCTAGACCAGGAACCAAACGAACCTCTAGCTTAGCACTGGCTTCTGCAGGCAAAATCGTTTTGACTCCTTGCCCTTGGTAACCTGACTGAATCCCTTCGATATTAAGGGCCGGCTCAAAAAAGAAACGTTTTAGAAAGGCTGCACGCTCCTCTTGTAAGAGAGGCAATTCCAAACCATAAATCTGGCTGATTTCTCCTGGATTTCGTTGAGCATATGTATCCACCAAGGCCAATTCTCGCTCATTTGGCTCTTGAACTTCTTCGTACAAACCTTCAACCAAGATACGGCCATCTGCGGCACGAAGAGACTGTAGAGCTTGAAGGAGGTACCAAGGAGCTGTTTCTACAACCCCACCATAACTAGAATGGATATCCACATCAGCACTTTTCACCTTGGCATCAAAGGTCACAATTCCTTTATTTCCACCAGAAATTTCCAACTGTTCCAAGGCATTTTTGGTTCCTTGTTCCCAGACCAACAAATCTGCACCACGGAGTTTATCCGCATGTTTTTCCAGATACTTATCCAGGTCTGTCGAAGCCGATTCCTCCGCCCCCTCCATGATAAAACTGATATTGACAGGCAGGTCATCATGGTGTTGCATATATTTCCTCAAAGCACTCAAACGAGCTGTGATATGACCCTTGTCGTCATCAACCCCACGCCCATACATGAAACCATTGCGGACCGAAAGCGTAAAGGGATCCTCCGTCCACACCTGATCTCCGTCCGCTGGCACAGTGTCATAGTGGTTATAGAAAATCAAGGTCTTAGCATCTGGGCGCGAACTCTTGAAATGCGCCATGACAAAGGGAGCCGTATAAGTCTCATCAATCTCCACTTCAGCCCCAACACGCTTGAAAATCTCACCCAGATAGTTTGCGACTTCTTTAAGTCCAACCTGCTGGGCAAAGACCGATTTCTTAGAAATCAAGGTACGCAAAACCTCAAAATAATGCTGGGCTACATGATCTTTTTCAAATTTTTCGATCTGTTCTTGTTCGCTAGGAAAAACCATATTCTCTCTACCTTTCTATGAACCTATAGTCTTCTTTACAATCCATGCTCTATACAAAAGCAAGAGGTGGAATTTTCTCTCCCACCTCCCTGTTTCTTATTACCAAACTGGTTGATCCAAACCGTCTGATGTTTCTTCGATAACTTTTTTCACGTCATCTGTGTGGTAAGCTGCGATCACTTTCTTGATAGCATCAGCTTTTGGTGATGTTTCCCAATCTTTTTTCGCAACGATAATGTTGTACCATTGTTTTGAGTTTTCATCAGCTTGTTCTTTGAAAAGTGCTTTCTTGTAGTCCAATTTTGCTTCTGTAACGAAGGTATTGTTTACAACGGCAGCGTCAACTGATGACAATGAACGAGCTGTTTGGCTAGCATCCAATTCAGTGATTTTCAAGTTCTTTGGATTTTCTTTGATGTTAGCAACTGTTGCAAGAGCAGTTCCTGAAACGTCCAATTTAATCAAGCCAGCTGATTGAAGCAAGTAAAGCGCACGGCTTTCGTTTGTGGCATCATTCGGTACAGCGATTTCTCCGTTTGCTGGGATGTCTTCTACTTTAGTGTACTTGTTGTCACTTCCATTCAAACCTGAGTAAAGACGGATTGGAGAAATGTAAGTATCCGCAATCGCTACAAGGTCTTTCCCGTTTTCTTTGTTCCAGTTGTTCAAGAAGTTGTAGTGTTGGAAAGCGTTCAAATCTACTTCGCCATCAGCAGTTGCCTTGTTTGGTTGTGAGTAGTCTGTGAACTCTGTAAATTCCAAGGTAATGCCGTCTTTTTTAACCAATTCTTGGATTTTGTCCCAACGTTTTTCTTCAGAACCGCTACGGTTAACAGTTGCGATTTTGATAGTTGTTGCATTGTCTGCTTTCTTTTCTGAGTTTCCGCAAGCGGCAAGAGTCAAACCTGCGACTGTAGCAAGGGCTGCTACACCAAGCCATTTTTTGATTTTCATGATTCTTTCTCCTTAAAAATAATACCGTACTAGTATCTCACAATTTGTTTGATTTCACAAATTGTTATTAGATAGTCAGATATATAGTTTAAAACTATATCCCTAAAAACTGAGAAATCACCCACCTTACTAAGAATGGATGATTTCAAAAAATTATTTAATATCAGCTTCTGCTGGTAGATAAGTGTCGCCGAAGAATTGTTTAGACAGTTTTTCAAGAGTTCCGTCTTTGTAGAGTTCTTGGATGCGTTTGTCCACAAATGTTTTCAACTCATCTTGACCTTGAGCAAGAAGTGGGTAAACGTAAGGTTGTTGGTCGCTTGGAAGTTCAATGACTTTCAAGTTGTCCAAGCCTTGGTTCTTGATAACTGTTTCAACACCGATTTTATCAAAAATCTTATAGTCAAATTGTCCATCGCTCAAACGTACCATGATTTGTTGGAAGTCTGCCTTAGTATAGTTAAGGATAGTTGGGTTGTCCGGGTGTTCAGCGTTGTATGCTTCTAACTGCTTAGCTGATGTGGTGGCTTGAACGACTTCCGTCGATTTTCCACCGATATCAGCGAGAGACTTGATGCTAGAGTCATCTTTCTTCACTACAAGGACATTAGGGTTTTGGGCAATTGGTGCGGCATAGAGGTATTTCTCCGCACGTTCTTTAGTGTAGCTAAGATTGTTGACAGCCATATTGTAACGGTCAGCGTCAAGACCAGCAAATACACCTGACCATTCTGTCTTTTCAAACTTGACATCATATTTGTCAGAGTCTTTAAAGATAGCGCGAACGACTTCAATCTCGTAACCAGTCAATTCGCCATTTTCTTCATAGATAAATGGTTTTGGCGAGCCATTGGTTGCAACGATGATTTCTTTCTTGCTAGCTGCTTCTCCTTCTTTCTTAGCACCCCCTGAGCAAGCTGCTAACACACCTGCAGCAATAAGCCCTAGAGCTGCAAGAGATGAGTATTTAACGATTTTTTTCATGTCATTTCCTCCAAAATAGAATACCTTATAATCTTAACAGAAAAAGAGCATTTACGCCATTATATGATATCTATCTCTGTGATAGGTTTTCTTTATGGCTAATTTAAAAGACCAAACGCAAGATGGCAATCAAGACCACTCCGAAGAGAACCGTTCCGACTAGATTACGGTAGCGAAAGGCTACCCAAGCTGTTGGAAAGACGGCTAAGAAGTCCAGCCATTTGATTTGAGGAAGACTGCCAACCTTGCCTGTCACTACGCTTGAAAGAATCAAGGCAAAGATAATAGAAACGGGCAAGAACTTCAAAAAACGCTCAACAATCGCAGGCAGACCCTTATACTTGACCAAGATGAAGGGAATCATTCGGGGAATCCAAGTCACCAAGCCAGAGAAAATAACTGCTAATAAAAGATACTTACTGACCATCTAAAACCACCCCCATTGTACAACCAAGTAGCGTCGCAAAGAGAACAGCTAGCGACTGAGACACCACTGTCAAGAGTAAAAAGAAGGACACCGCAACAACTGCTAGGATAATAAGCAGATTGCGGACAGGAATCCGTCTTTGCATAATCTGGAATTGCGAAGCAAAAATACCAATAAACATCCCAACCAAGGCAAAATCTAAACCAAAGATTTCTGGATTTGGCAACAGGCCACCTAGAGCCGTTCCGACCACTGTTCCCACAAACCAAGCCACATAGCTGTTGAGATTGTTTCCGTGCATCCACATAGGATTGACCTTGTCTGCATGGGCCAATTCGCCCATCAAAACGCCATAAGTCTCATCTGTCAAGATACTAGACATACCGATATTGTGCCAGAGACTGGTATGACGGAAGTAGGTCGATGCGTGCAAGCTCAGCAAAAAGAGACGCAAATTAATCAAAAAGACCGTCATAGCAATGGCCGCCACAGGTGCTTGAACCGCAATCAGTGCCAACATGGCAAACTGGGCGCTTCCAGCATAAACAAAGAGGCTCATCAAGCCCATCTCAACAGGTGTCACATAGGGCGCACCGATAATCCCACAGGCCAGTCCGATACTGACATAGCCAAGGGCCGTTGGCATGGCTGCCTGCGCCCCCTCCCAAAATCCTTTTTCTTTCATCTTTCTCCTCATATTATCTTAATAAATGGGCTGAATCAGTTCCAGCCACAGCATGGACTATTATAACACATTCAGGAAAGAGAAAAAAGTCTGCTGATTTTGACCATCATAAAAAGACTGGCAATCCAGTCTCAAACATATATTATACAAATTCTCCGCTAGATACTTTCACGGATATTCAGGAGCATGAAAAAGGCAACTAGAAGAAATAGCAATAAAACAAAGCTAATAGAAATAGTTACTAAGACTATAATCATTTTTATGAAAAGGATACCTAAAAATGCGATTACAAACAAATATAAGAGTATTCAGTAAGGAAATAAACTAAATGGGTAGAATACCTAGGAACACTCTTCCTAAAATATTACTAAGCAAATGAAATTACAGCAACGGTAAAATTTGACCAATGCCATTGTAGACTATATGCAGCCCAATAGGCCAATAAATAGACTTTGTCACTCTAAACAAGACTGCAAATATGAGACCACCACCCATATATACAAAAAAGTCTGTTAAGACCCAACCATGGCCACTAATGTGTAAGATTCCAAATAATATAGCTGAGCCAAGCACATCTAGTCCCCACTTCTTTCCTTTTTCCAGAGCTGTCATCACTAATCCACGATAAATCATCTCTTCAAAAATGGGACCTGCAATCACAGGATAGAAAAAATACATCAAAAATGCTGTAGCTCCTGTAAAAGTAGGAACATCCAGTTGATAAGAAATTGCATTTTTGGTAGGCGGAAAAAGAAAAAAGGTGACGAAATTCCAAACAACAAAAGCAAGAAGAGCTAGGAAGGAATAGAAAAGATAGGAACCTTTAAATTTTCTACTGTTAATTTTCTGCCATTTCCCTGACCAAACCATAACAATAAAAGCAAGCAGAACCACAAGAAAATTTAACAGCATATCCGACAAATAATAGGCAAAGTCGGATAAACCAGCAGCAAGATCGCTATGTAAAAGCAAACGAATGAAGAACTGGTCAGCAACAACTAGTAGAATAGCTATAATAAAGTAATAGCGTGAGATTATCTTTTTCATCCTATTTTCTCCTATATTACGAAATAAAGAAAGCCCTAACCCAAACAAAGGCAAGGGCTTTAAATATCAACGACGACGATTAACAGTGGAAGAATCATGGTTAAAATTTTTCTCCCAGAAATTAGTGATTGACCAAGGTGTCCCGAACCCTCCCCATGCACCGCTTGGGATATTGCCAAGATACACAAGATCTCCTCCATAAACCTTCTCCAACTCAGCTTCTGTCAATTCCATTGTTTCTGCAAATTGTAAATTTAACATCTTTTACACTCCTTTAATTATCTTCATTTGTAAACCACTTCTGCGACCTAGGATTTGCTTCAAATGTTTTACAAGGACAGTATAACACGGAAATTGGCTTATTTTAGAAAATCGCATATTTGATATTTTTTCTTATAGAAATTTCAGATTTGCGATTTTGGTAGATTTGATTATTTCACTGGTATAATAAAGTTACTACTAACAAGGAGGGATATAATGATGAAGAAAAGAAAAATCCAACTGATACTCCTGCTTATTTCGGAGTGGGTGATTGTCTTCCCGTTTCTAATTAATCGATAAGTTCTTTGTATTGCTGAAAACGCAATTCGAAGAGGGCTAGCAATTGTGGATTTTCTAATACTTGCAGAGATTGGATAAAGTGTTCAATCTCTTTTTGATTGCTTCCTTTGGTTTGAAGAAAGACACTCATTTTCTTTAAAAATTGCCACGATACTTTCTCAAAAACATCGTACGGACGCAACATGCTCTCCAACTCGGCTTCGAAGATTGGGATGTATGAGAAAAGTTTTCGCTCCATGAGTTCTGATAAGATATTTAAGAGTCCTTGCTTCATATACAACCGATTATGTACCAACTCCTTAAATTCTTTAGACTTCTCAATTAAAGCGGTCGATAAAAATATCAAATCTTGATTGCTCAAGAAGGGTATGGTATTGCAAAAGAGATAGAGTTCAAACTAGGTCCAAGACTCGATAGCATAGAGTTACCTGGTCAAAAATTCGCTATCCTCCTCTGTTAGCAGATAGCTCTTATTTAAGGAATGGATGGCATTTTTAATCACAATAGCATTCAAACGACGATAGGTCTGCGCCATCTGTTCTTGCTCGACTTCCTCCAACAGTTGCTCTAAGCCAGCTATATCTTGGTGGGCAAAGCGATCCACAATCCTTTTACCAAATCGCATATGTGGAGATTCTTGGTAGTTGTTGAGTTTGTGACCAAACTCATCGAAGGTCACATTAATCCCTTGTATGGCTAGAATCAGCTTGTCTGCAGATAGCATAGACTGCCCTAGTTCAAACTTGGATAGCTGAGATGCCGTTAGTCCATCACAAGCCACATCTGACTGCTTGAGCTTTCTAGCCAGCCGCAATTCCTTGTAAAATTCTCCCAATTCCATTCTCTCAATCATCTGACCACCTCCTATTTTTTATATAGTATATCATTATTTACAATTATTTGTCAAAATATTCTGACATTTAAGAGGGCAAAAAAGCCAGCCTTAAGCTGACTCTTTATTCCATAGTATCAAAAGCGAGACTTGGTTTGGCATTGAGGTCCAAGTTTGCAAAGTTTTCTTTGTTCCACTCGCTGACGCTGGCATAGGCAATCATTCCTGCATTGTCTCCGCAGAGGCGCAGAGGTGGAATGATGACCTTGACATCTGTGATTTCAGTTGCTAGGCGTTCTCTGAGACCTTTATTGGCTGCCACACCACCTGCCACGACAAGGGTTTTAACAGGATATTTATCCAAAGCCTTCTTAGTTTTTGCCATAAGAATATCCAAGACAGCTGCTTGGAAGGAAGCACACAAATCCTCTGTGGACAAACTTTCTCCCTTTTGCTCGGCATTGTGGTGAAGATTGATAAAGGCAGACTTCAAACCAGAGAATGAAAACTCCAGATTATCTTCCTTAATCATGGCACGGGGGAAATCATAAATATCCTGCCCCTGATGAGCCAGCTCGTCAATCTCACGACCTGCAGGATAGGTTAAGCCCATGACACGGCCGACCTTATCATAAGCCTCACCAACCGCGTCATCTCGCGTTTCCCCAACAATCTTGTAATCTCCAGCCTCCGAAACATAAACCAACTCTGTGTGTCCACCGCTAACCAAAAGGGCTAGCAAGGGAAACTCCAAAGACTCCACACTCTGAGCGGCCATGAGGTGACCGGCCATGTGGTTAACAGGGATAAGTGGAAGTCCATGTGCCCAAGCAAAGGCCTTAGCAGCTGACAAGCCAACTAGCAAGGCTCCGACCAAGCCCGGTCCATAGGTAACCGCCACAGCTGTTACGTCCTCTTCTGTAATCTCTGCTTCTGCTAGCGCCTCCTCGATACAGACTGTAATGACCTCGACATGGTGACGACTGGCTACTTCAGGCACTACGCCACCGAAACGTTTATGGCTCTCAATTTGACTAGCAATGACATTGGACAAGAGCTCATCGTCGTTTTTCAAGACGGCAACACTGGTCTCATCACAGGATGTCTCAAATGCTAAAATATATCTATCCTTCATCTATTTCTCTCTTCATGATGATGGCGTCCTCGACTGGATCATGGTAGTAGGCCTTTCGCTCAGCGATGACTGCCATCTTTTCTTTCTTGTAAAATGCTTGCGCTCGTTGATTTGACTTTCTGACTTCGAGGAAAATCTCCTTGTCTGTCGGCAATTGAGCAAACAAGGCTGACGCAATTCCCTGACCCTGATAGGCTCCTTTAGCAGCGATTTGCAAGACTTCTGCCTCAAAGATATTTTCCTGCACAGCTAGAAATCCAATCACTTCGGACCCATCATAAGCCAAAGAATACCAAGTCTGGTCTTGGGACAGGTCTGCTTGAATTTGTTCTAGCGTCCAAGGACTGACTGGGTAAACAGCTGCCATAACAGCGTAGATGGCTTGAGCCAAGTCAGGCTGCTGTTGGATTCGTTTAATTTCTATCATAGGCGTTTAATGTAAGACTCACCAGACTCGGTGTGGTTCTTGAGCCAGTTTTCCTCAGCCTCGACACGTTTGAGGTAGTTCGGCACAAAATCATGCACGGAGTCTGCTTCCTTGTCCCAAGCCAAAAGAGCAAGATTGGCTGCATTAGGCAAGGTTTCTTTGTAATTAGTCCTTGGTAAATGTTCTTGAATCTGCTCCACAAAGGCTCCAACTTCTCCGACAAAGGTTACCTGGCTAGCACCCTTGACTTTTTCTAACACCTCTTCAAAAGATAGGTGCGCTTCTGACATGACAGGTTTGGCATTTTCATAAAATCCTGCATAAACATTGTTGCGACGTGCATCCATCAAAGGAACGAACAAGCCTTCTTGTTGATATGGCACCAGAGCCAAGAGACTAGACATACCAACCAACTCGATGTTCAGAGTGTGAGCTAAGGTTTTAGCAGTTGCTACCGCGATTCGCAAACCTGTGTAGCTACCTGGCCCTTCCGCTACCACGATTCGGTCCAAATCCTTGGGCGTCCAATCCAAACTTGCCATCAAAAAATCGATGGCAGGCATGAGGGTAATACTGTGATTTTTCTTGATATTAATCGTCGTCTCGGCAAGAATCTGCTTGTCCTCTAAAATAGCGAGAGAAAGAGCCTTGCTGGACGTATCAAAAGCTAATACTTTCATAACACATTCCTATCTTTTTGTCTGCTTACTATTATACTACAAAAGCTGGCACATGGGAATTTTCTTTACCCCCAAAATCATGACCACCCGTCAAACGGGTGGTTTGTCCCAGGGCTATAAGCCCAAATT
>NZ_CAUQJA010000014.1:0-45240 GCF_963518475.1 uncultured Streptococcus sp.
ACTGCTAATAAAATTACTCGTTTCATGTGACCTCCTGACTCTATTATAGCATGAGTATCATCAAAAAGCCGACTAAATTATTCAAAGCGTGGAGAGAAATACTGTAGACCAGACCTTTTCTGCTAATATAAGCCAAGCCCAAACTAAAACCAAGGCTAAAATAGACAAAAAATTGTTGCACATCACCTGGGAAATGAATCAAGGCAAACAGAACACTGGATACCAGAAGAAAAATCAGAGTTTGTTTACTATTGTCCTGCTTAGAAAAGAGGTAGCGTGCTAACATCCCTCTAAAGATAAGTTCTTCCGTCAAAGGAGCAAAAATAACGACCGCAAAGAATGAGAAAAGTGGTTGAGACAAAGTCAAGTCTATCGCTATTTGCTGATTTACTGAAGGATCATTTGGCAAGAAAAACTGGACAACAAGAGATAAGAACCAAACTAAGGCAGGAAGCCAAATAAATCGGTTAAAGCCGCTCTTCTCAATATGGACAGGACCTTTCTGATACCATTTGTAAATGCCGTACACATAAACTCCAGCCAAGGCCACATAGAGTAAGGTAACAGCATAGGGGGAAGCGCCTAAGGCAAGAGACGTAGTCGCGAGCCCCTGAATGAAGCCATAGATGAATAAAAAGGATAGAATGGCTAGAAGAAACCAGCCAAGATTTTTAAGTAATTTCATAAAGGTCTCCTATCTTGCTTTATAGCTGTTTTTCAATACAAAGAGGTTTGCTATTCCTAATACAAGTACCCAAGCAAGTAACATACCAATATTAGAAAAAGAGATTTCCCCACCTTTTTTATTTAAAAGATTTACAATTGGACCAATAAAAGAGTAATCTAACACT
This sequence comes from uncultured Streptococcus sp., assembly GCF_963518475.1. Classification (GTDB taxonomy): domain Bacteria; phylum Bacillota; class Bacilli; order Lactobacillales; family Streptococcaceae; genus Streptococcus. The sequence goes on from NZ_CAUQJA010000014.1 coordinate 852, forward strand.
TTCTGAGCCGTATCATTTTGAAGAGCAATCATAGGTAAAAAAGAGACGATAAACACAGGAAAGATACTATAGACTTGCGCTTTAGATTGAGTATCTGACACCGCACCGATTAGAAGGTTGAGAAAAATAACACTAATCGTTGCTAGGAGCAAATAGATAGCATAGGCAAATAAATAACCAGATACATCTACTTTAAGATAGATGGGAAGTACAATCATAGCAACCAACATTATCAAAATAGGGAGAACGAGCATACTGAAAGTATATTCTGTTGCTGTCACACCACTTAGAATGAGTGATTTGAGATTTCGTTTTTCCTTATCTTCTGCCATCATAATCGATACCATATAACCACTTCCCATGCTCAAGACCATCGTCAAGCTAGCAGATAGTAAAAATAGGCTCAATTGTCCATTCTTATTTGAAAGTTCATTATATAAAACAGCAATACCAAAAGGCATCAATAAAGTCGCCAACAAAGTTGAATTACTAATAAGGACTTGTAATCTTAACCATAGTAGGGCATTTAATTTTCTAAACATCTAACTTTTCTCCTGTCAATCTGATAAAGATTTCTTCTAGTGTCGGCTCACAAGAGTGAACCACCATCAAATCTGTCGTGTCTAAATGTGGCAATTCTTCAAATGGAACTATCTGTTCTCGTCCATCGTTATAAACCACATGTACTTTCTTATCCACATGGTACTTCTGGATAATATCTTGTGGACTTCCATACTCTATTAAGTTTCCCTTATTTAAAAGAGATAAGCGATCACAAAGCAGAGTTGCTTCATTCATATCATGCGTGGTCAGAAAGATAGTTGTCCCCGCCTGCTTTAATTCTTGAAGTAGGATATGAATCATCTTAGATGTTGTAGGGTCTAAGCCACTGGTTGGCTCATCTAGAAAGAGAATCTTAGGAGCATTCAGAAGGGCACGAGCCAAGAACATTCGTTGTTTCATTCCTGTAGATAGTTTTTCTGCGATAATATCTTTAGCATCTGCCAATCCAACCTGTTGGAGCACCTGATTTACTCTATCTGACTTGAGACCATATAACTTAGCATAGATGAGAAGATTTTTATAAAGACTCATCTTTTCATAAAAACCACTGCCATCACTAACAATACCAATTTGTTCCAAATCATTTGAGGTTAAATCTTGAGAATTCTTGCCTAACAAAACTGTTTTACCTTGATCTGCAGCCAACTGACCTGTTAAGACATTGATCATGGTTGTTTTACCTGAGCCAGAAGGGCCAAGAAAACCAAAGATTTCACCCTCCTTAATCTCAAAAGAAATCTGATGAAGAGCTTTTTTGCTCCCAAAACTTTTGCTTACATTTTCAACACGAATCATAGAAACTCCTTTATTTGAAATAGCGTTTTACCATAGGCAACTGCATCACATTGATATAAACATGGATGGCTCCTACAAGCAAGAAAGCTAGTAACTGAATCTCATCTGTCAAGAAAGAAATGATAATAATAAAGACATATAAAGCTGGTAAGACATATTGGTGTAATTGGAATAAAATTCGAAAACTCTGTTCCAAATTAGCTTGTCGCTCTCCTTCATCATAAGAATTTATATAATCTAAGACATCCTTGGGTGTAGAGAAAAGAGACAAATCAAACTGACGAACAATCGCAATTGTTTTAGAAAGAGATTTTTGAGCGGATAAGAATAGCACAAAGGCTAAGAAAGAGAGGGAAAATGTTTGGTGGCCTGTATGCAATATAACCACTTCATTTAATGAGAGGAAAATAGACAATGAAATCGCTACACTTGTAATATTAAAAGCAATGCTTCCAAACTCAAGATTCCGATACATTTGCACATAATAAGTTTCATTCAGATTATCATCCATTTCCTCTTGGTACAAGGAATGAAATTTTCTGCTTTTCTTTAAGAAATTGAATGTCAAAAGAATGCTAATGAAACCTAACACTAAACAAATAGCTGATATCCATGGTATCAAGACTTTTACATCTAACATAATTTCGTGGGATTCGGTAGCAGCCTTAAACATCCCTACAAAACCGCCCAAGAAACCTCCCAAGACAACAGACATTAAAAACAACAATCCACGTTTCCTTTTCTTTTCCATATTCATTCTCCTTTTTCACTTGCTAGATTGTTTGCTTTCTTTTCAATCCAGTCAACGACTGGGATAAGAGCAAAGTAGGCCCAAATAAATTGGTCGCTGTAATAGAGATCAAACCATCCTAGATTTGTTCCAATTAGTAGACACACGCTAACTAATAGAGCTATAGCAACTACATAATAGATTACTTTATACTTGTTCATCATTTTTCTCCTTTTTCTTCAATCGATTGAAAATGGACAAGAGGACTAAGTTAATCCAAAACAAATACTTACTTTCAACAAAATAGAACCACCCCAGTAATGTTCCAATCATAGCAAAGGCATTCACAATAAGGGCAAGAACACTCATATAATAAACCACTTTATACATGTTCATCACTCATCCTCCTCCAAGCGAAATACCGATTCGACTGTTTCATTGAAAATCTGAGATATTTTCAAGGCGATCACAATGGACGGGGTGTATTCGTCCCGTTCTAATAGGCTAATGGTCTGTCTGGAAACTTCTGCTAGCTTGGCCAGTTCGGTTTGATTGAGACCATCGCGAGCCCGAAGCTCTTTTAAACGATTTTTTAGTTGCATGTTACACACCTACTCTCCATCAAATTCAACGGTTTGGATATCCTCAATACGTTGCAACTTGACTTTTTCTTTCCCCTTTTTATCAACACTACGTAGTTTGACCCATTCCTCATCGACATCCACAACTTCCCAGTTATCTGGCCCAATATACGCTCCTGTTATAATTGGTTTCTTTCCAATCATTTCTTGCAATAATCTCGACATTTCTGCGTTTCCTTTCTCTTTTCGCTCAAGTTTTTTGATTTTATTCTCTAGTTTCTTGATTTTTTTAGAATTATTAGAATAAAAGAAAATCATAAATAGTATAAATACTAGCCACATCATAGCTCCTTTCTGATTCCTATTTCTTAACTTGAATTTATTGTAACACATCTTTTTCTTTTTGACAAGCATATTTGTCAAAAAGTTTATGATTTTTGTCATTTTGCAAAAGAAAAAGGTCAGAGTAGTTCTCTGACCAGTTTTAAATACTATTAAAATCCTAGTTTTTCAAAGATTTCTGAGAAGTTTTGGCTGATTGTCTCAAGCGCAACTTCCACTTCTTCTCGGGTTTGGTTGTTCTTGACCGTTACTTGTCCGCTTTCGACTTCACTCTCTCCTAGGGTGATGAGAGTCTTAGCCGCAAAGACATCAGCTGACTTGAATTGAGCTTTGAGTTTACGATTGAGGTAATCACGCTCTGCTTTGAATCCTTGTTGGCGAAGAGCCTGTACCAATTCCAAGGCCTTGACATTTGCCCCTTCACCCAAGACTACTATATAGACATCTAGGGCGTTTTCGATAGGGAGAGCCACACCTTGCTTTTCAAGAATGAGAAGCAGACGCTCTACACCAAGTCCAAAACCAAAGCCAGCAGTTTCAGGGCCTCCAAAGTAAGAAACCAAACCATCGTAACGACCACCCGCACAGACTGTCAGGTCATTGCCCTCAATCTCAGTGATAAACTCGAAAATCGTGTGGTTGTAGTAGTCCAGACCACGCACCATATTGGTATCGATGATATAGTCTACTCCAAGATTTTCCAACATCTGACGGACAGCATCAAAATGAGCGTGGCTTTCTTCATCAAGGAAGTCCAAGATAGACGGCGCATTCTCCACTGCCACCTTGTCTTCTTTTTCCTTAGAGTCCAAGACACGGAGAGGATTTTCCTCCAAGCGACGTTGGCTATCCTTAGACAAGGCCTCCTTGAGCGGTGTCAAATAGTCAATCAAGGCTTGACGGTAGGCTGCACGGCTCTCAGGATTTCCAAGAGTGTTAAGATGTAATTTGACACCTTGGATACCGATTTCTTTCAAGAAATGGGCTGCCATCGCGATGGTTTCCACATCGGTAGCTGGATTGCTAGAGCCAAAACACTCAACACCAATCTGGTGGAACTGGCGCAAACGCCCTGCCTGTGGACGCTCATAACGGAACATAGGGCCCATGTAGTAGAACTTACTTGGCTTTTGCACTTCTGGCGCGAAGAGTTTATTTTCTACATAGGAACGGACAACGGGCGCAGTTCCTTCTGGACGGAGGGTAATATGACGGTCACCCTTGTCATAGAAATCGTACATTTCCTTGGTTACGATATCCGTTGTATCTCCGACAGAGCGACTGATGACCTCGTAATGCTCAAAAATAGGCGTACGCACTTCTGCATAGTTGTAGCGCTTGAAAATCTCACGGGCAAAGCCTTCAACGTACTGCCATTTGGCAGACTCAGCAGGTAAAATATCCTGCGTTCCTTTTGGTTTTTGTAATTTCATAGGGAATCCTCTTTAAACTTAATAGTCTTATTTTACCATAAATAGAGGGATTAAAACAGTAAGAAAAAAATTAGGATTTATACTCAATGAAAATCAAAGAGCAAACTAGGAAGCTAGCCGCAGGTTGCTCAAAGCACAGCTTTGAGGTTGGAGATAAAGTTGACGTGGTTTGAAGAGATTTTCGAAGAGTATTAGATATCATTTTTGAGATTAATACCTGTCAAAAGAATAGCTAGCAAGGAAAGACCAACAAATAGCATCCAAGTCAACTGTATATTCCATACAGCTACAAGTGAAAAACAGGCTGTTCCCACAGGTATGGATAAGGTGAACAATAAACCTAAAAAATTACTGGTACGAGCTAGAACCTCTGGAGCTAGATTTTTCAGGAGCATGGCACTAATCTTTGGTTGAACTTTACCAGACACATACAGAGTTGAACAGAGAAATAGTAAACCAAGTACGACTTGATTGAATAAATTAGCTAGACCAACTAGACTGAGTCCTACGGTCACCCACATCATCAATCTAGGCAAGGACTGCTTCCCAAAATAATCATTGCCCGTAAGGCTACTGATGATGATTGCTAACAAAGCACAGAATTGACTGATAAATAATGCCTCTGTGTAAGAAAAGTCCAAAAGAGAATGGCTCAAAAAGAAGATGTTATAGATGCTTCCTAAAGCGCCACCCAAGGAATTAATAAGCAAGACAGCAAAGAGCATAAAACCAAAGTTTTTCTGTCCACTTTTAAGAAAAACGAGACGTAAATTTCGGTAAATTGTTAGGAACTGCTCTTTGATAGATAGCTTCTCATTTTTTAGGTTTTCACCCTCAGCAGCTGAAATTGACAGACTTAATTTGCTTCTTCCTAAAAAGAGAACAAAGGCTGATACGAGGAAAAAGCAAGCATTGATTCCCGCAACGAGAGAAAAATTATTGACCGATAGTCCTAAGAGCCAGACTCCGAAAGCTTGACCACCAATAGCTGAAATATAGGTGATGAACTGGGAAAAAGAATAAGCTTCCATCAGATCCTCTTCAGCTACTTTTTCCTTAACGAGAGGCATGCGCAAACCACCAGCAAAATCACTGATGACATCACTAATGACATTGATTAAACACAGGCTAGAAAAGGCAAAGAGACTAGCTTGCTGAACAACTAGGGCTGCTAGAAAAAATAAAACCGCCTGAAACAAACCACTATAGGTCATCCATTTGACCTTGTCCCTCGTGTAATCTGCCCGAATCCCTACAAAAACTGTAAAGAAAGTCGGAAGAATCATGATAATATTCGCCATAGCAACAGCAAAAGAGGCTTGTGGCAAGGTCGATGCATAGACGATAAATACCAGGTTAAAAATCGAAGCACCAAAAGCATTGAAGAAGCGTGACAAAGTCAAAAGACGATAAGCTTGATTTCTAAACAATAGTTTCATAGGTAATCTCCCTTCTTGTTATAATCCCTATATGAAGTATGACTATAGTATAGCACTTAGAAATTGAAAGGGAAAACTTTTGAATATATGCAACACACAAAATAAGCAAAACAACGATAGAACTTTTGTAATGACCTGAGAGAGGGCAAGAGTTCTATCGCTTCAAATTTCAAATTTTTTTCTTGGTTTGCAGATATTCAACAATCGGAGGTTTTTCTATAGTATTCGGCAGATTTGTGACAGCCAAGCATCTCAAAAATATGGACAGCATCTTCCATCTTTTTCTGACCTTCCTTGACTCTGCCTTGCTTGCTATCAAGGAGGCCTTCCGCCCACAAATAGACAATTCGGAAATAGGTTTCATTTTCCTTGTAGAAATGCTCTTTGATGACACGTTTAAAATAAGAGGCATTGGTAAATTCTTCACACTCAATGCTGGCTAAAAAACCATTCAATAGCATGGTGTGAAAAAGGTTTCGGTTTCCAGACATTTCCATTAGAAAATCGGATTTTCGGACCATTTCTCGTACATATCTAGTAAAAAGGGAAACAGATAAGAACGGAGAACTGACTGAGAATAAATTGAGTTCATAGATTCCCCAAATCTCAGTAGAAAACAAGTAGTCATGAAGGACTTTCCCTTCCTCTGCTGTTAACTCTACCGTTTCATCCATGCTCTTCATATAAGACTTGATAATAATGGCATTTAGAATATGTTTCTGCTTGTTTTGAGAATGGGCATGTTTTTGATATTCCTTGCGATACAGGTCTTCGAGAGGTGCTATATTCTTTAGATCCAAGACATCTGTGATTTCTTTTCTCAACTCAGAATCTGTATCATACTGAAAACCTCTCGCTAGAAAGAGGATTTCCTCCACACTGGCAGATATATTTTCTAGGGCAAATAGAAACTTTTCCACCGAAAGCTCACTCTGACCAGTTTCAAATCGGGACAACATAGAGGGCGAAAATTGTCCCCCAGTTGCCTGTCTCAGCGAGATATTTCTTGACTCTCGTAATTGTCTAAAGACTTTTCCAATCTGCTCCATAGACTTCCCCTTGATTCCGTATTTTCTTCATTTTATCATATTTTTCAGAAAATTCATCAAAAACTTGCCAAATTGTCAGAATTATGAGAAAATAGAGGATATTTATCACGTGGAGGGACTGTTATGAGAGACGATATCAAAATCAATGACCGTGCTTTGGCCTTGCAAGACCAAATTATCGAAGAACTAGAGAAGGTTTTTGATACAGATGTGGAATTGGATGTTTACAATCTAGGATTGATTTATGAAATCAATCTGGACGAAACGGGTCTCTGCAAGATTGTCATGACCTTCACTGACACCGCCTGCGATTGTGCAGAAAGTTTGCCTATCGAAATCGTGGCAGGTCTCAAACAAATCGAAGGTATCGAAGATGTCAAGGTTGAAGTTACCTGGTCGCCTGCCTGGAAGATCACACGAATCAGTCGCTACGGCCGCATTGCCCTTGGACTGCCACCCCGTTAATCAGGTAAATCACTTTTGAATATGAAAAAAAGCAAGCCGAAATTGGCTTGCTTTTTGATTTTATTTTTTACCTGACTTGTCCATATTCCAGAAGTCTGTCACGGCTCCGCGTGAAGCAGATGATACGATGTGAGCATATTTACCGAGGACACCACGACTGTAAAGTGGTGGCAAGGTAGTTTCTGCTTTACGTTTTTCAAGTTCTTCTTGGGATACAGCCATGGAAATTTCTTTAGTATCTTGGTCAACCGTAACGATATCGCCTGTACGAAGGTAGGCAATTGGTCCACCATCCTGAGCTTCAGGAGCGATATGTCCAACAACCAGACCATAAGTACCACCAGAGAAACGACCATCTGTCAAGAGGGCCACCTTGTCTCCTTGACCTTTACCAACGATCATTGATGAAAGTGACAGCATCTCAGGCATACCAGGACCACCTTTAGGTCCAACGAAACGAACAACGACTACATCGCCATCAACGATTTCATCTGTCAAAACGGCCTGAATAGCATCTTCTTCTGAGTCAAAGACCTTAGCTGGCCCAACGTGACGACGCACTTTAACACCTGATACCTTGGCAACCGCACCGTCTGGTGCAAGGTTCCCGTTCAAGATGATAAGCGGACCATCCGCACGTTTTGGATTTTCAAGTGGCATAATGACTTTTTGACCTGGAGTGAGGTCTGCAAAGTCAGCTAAGTTCTCAGCAACAGTCTTACCAGTACATGTGATACGATCTCCGTGAAGGAATCCATTTGCCAAGAGATATCTCATAACCGCAGGGACACCACCGACTTCGTAGAGGTCTTGGAAAACATACTGACCAGATGGTTTTAAGTCGGCCAAGTGAGGCACACGCTCTTGGATCGTATTAAAGTCCTCAAGTGACAAGTCAACATTGGCAGCATGGGCAATGGCAAGCAAGTGAAGAGTGGCGTTTGTAGAACCACCGAGAGCCATAGTCACAGTAATGGCATCTTCAAAGGCTTCACGAGTCAAGATATCTGATGGTTTGAGACCAAGTTCCAACATCTTAACAACAGCACGTCCTGCTGCTTCGATGTCTTCTTTCTTGTCAGCTGATTCAGCTGGGTGAGAGGATGAACCTGGCAAACTCATACCGAGAACTTCAATAGCTGTCGCCATGGTATTAGCAGTGTACATACCACCACAACCACCAGGGCCAGGGCAGGCATTACATTCAAGACGTTTCACATCCTCAGCCGTCATGTCACCGTGATTCCATTTTCCGATACCTTCAAAAACAGAAACCAAGTCGATGTCTTTGCCATCAAGATTTCCCGGTGCAATGGTTCCACCATAGGCGAAAATAGCTGGGATATCCATATTGGCAATGGCAATCATAGAACCAGGCATGTTCTTATCACAGCCACCGATAGCAACAAAGGCATCCACATTGTGGCCCCCCATCGCCGCTTCGATTGAGTCCGCGATGATATCACGAGATGTTAGAGAGAAACGCATACCAGGCGTTCCCATGGCAACCCCGTCCGATACGGTAATAGTCCCAAACTGCACAGGCCAAGCACCTGCCGATTTGACACCTTCTTTGGCTAATTTTCCAAAATCATGCAAGTGGATGTTACATGGTGTATTTTCCGCCCAAGTCGAAATCACCCCCACAATCGGTGTTTCAAAGTCCTTATCTGTCATACCAGTCGCACGAAGCAAGGCACGGTTTGGAGATTTTACCATGCTATCATAAATACTACTGCGGTGACGTTTATCTAATTCAGTCATTTGTTCCCTCCCATTTCAGTTTTTACTATTATATCACATTTTAAAGGCAATGAACAGAGGAAAATTCTTGAATTTTCAGAAAATTTCGATTAATCCAGCTAATGACCTTCTAATTTTTTCATCTTTTTTTGTCAAGTAACTTTACTTTACAAAAAAAATGTGTTATCCTAGTATGGTTGATGAAAATCAGTAGATTGAATCGAATATAAATACCTAAAGGAGAAATCAAAATGGCAGTACCTGCACGTCGCACTTCAAAAGCGAAGAAAAACAAACGTCGTACACACTACAAAGTAACAGCTCCATCTGTAAACTTTGACGAAACTACTGGAGATTACTCACGTTCTCACCGTGTATCACTTAAAGGATACTACAAAGGACGTAAAATCGCTAAAGCTGCATCAGCTGAATAATAGAAGGGAGATACCATGCGCGTAAATATTACACTTGAACACAAAGAATCTGGTGAACGCTTGTACCTTACTTCTAAAAACAAACGTAACACTCCAGACCGTCTTCAATTGAAGAAATACTCACCAAAACTTCGCAAACACGTTGTGTTTACAGAAGTGAAGTAAGCATTCAATACGAATCAATACAGAAGAAAAACGCTTGAACAGCGTTTTTTAATTTTTTGAAACTCATTACATTGCACTACAAATCAATTTTTTAGATAAATATATCAGTTGGATATTGGTTAAGCTCTGCTATCATTTCGATGGCAGGGCTTTTTAATATTTAGTATACTAACTTCTTATCTATATTTTGGTGGATTTTAAGTTGACATCTACAAAGTTTAATGTTAGAATACATTCAAAAATATATTTGAATGAGGTATTTTATGATTCAAAATGTTGTTACTTCAATAATCCTGTATTCTGGGACAGCCGTAGACTTACTTATTATCCTAATGTTATTTTTTGCCAAAAGAAAAAGCAGAAAAGACATCATTAACATCTATTTAGGACAATTTCTAGGCTCTGTTAGTCTAATATTGCTAAGTTTGCTTTTTGCATTTGTCTTAAATTATATTCCTAGTAAAGAGATTTTAGGTTTACTCGGTTTGATTCCAATTTTCCTAGGCCTCAAAGTTTTGCTTTTAGGAGATTCTGATGGAGAAGCTATTGCAAAAGATGGTTTGCGAAAAGACAATAAAAACCTGATTTTTCTAGTCGCTATGATTACTTTTGCAAGTTGTGGCGCTGACAATATTGGTGTTTTTGTCCCATATTTTATTACCTTAAATTTAGCGAATTTGATAGTGACTTTACTTACTTTTCTAGTCATGATTTATCTCTTGGTTTTTTCTGCCCAAAAATTGGCACAAGTCCCTTCTGTTGGAGAAACTTTGGAAAAATATAGCAGATGGTTTATTGCCGTTGTCTATTTAGGATTGGGGATGTATATCCTGATTGAAAACAACAGCTTTGACATGCTATGGGCTGTGTTGGGCTAGGAGAAAAAATTATGAAAAAAGATAGTATCTGTCAAGTGGATGTTATTAATCAACAAAATGTTACAACCGCAACGAACTACCTTGAAAAGGAAAAAGTCCAAAAATCACTTCGCATTTTAACAAAATTTACCGATAATAAACAGATAAATATCATCTTTTATCTTCTTGCTGTTGAAGAACTCTGTGTCTGTGATATAGCCTGTTTACTAAATCTCAGTATGGCATCTGCCTCCCACCATCTTCGTAAACTAGCCAATCAAAACATCTTGGACACTAGAAGAGAGGGGAAAATTATATATTATTTTATAAAAGATGAGGAAATCAGAGATTTTTTTAATCAACTAGGATAACAACTATTTTTACTACTTTTCCATGATTATAGGGGATTATATATGAAATTTTTTGATGAAAATTACTCACAAGAAATACCTACTCGTATCAAATCTTTAAGAGAAAAATATAATTTAAAGCAAAGCTACCTAGGTAATGCAGGTCAAGTTAGCCAAGTTGAAAAGTAAAAGCGACAAGTTACCGCTTCAATATTGCTTTATTTGAATACTTAAACCGACTTGGACTATAAAGAAATTATTTTTAGAGATATTGCCAAGTTTGTTGAAAATCTGTTTTACCACTGCTTCAGCTCTATTATATTTAGAGTTTTAGAAACTGTAGATAGAAGTTAAGTAAGCATTCAATACGAATTAATACAGAAGAAAAACGCATTCAAGCGTTTTTTCTTTTTGTTAATTCCACTACATTGCAAGACAAACCATTCGAATGACTACATTTTTTGTGAAATAAATTAGACTCTAATATATAGAAAAATCCAAAGTCCCCGGCGAATCTACATTACAGGGGACTTGTGTATTATTCTTGTACTTCTTTCTGGGCGGCCTTGCCTTGGTCTAGAAGGGCTTGGACAATTTTCTCATCGCGTAGTTTGACAGAATCGTTGATCATTTCTGCGGACTTAACGATGGTTGTTTCTAGCTGGGCACGTTTCTGGCGTCCCAATTCAATAGCAGCGACGATACCTTGGTTTTGAGCGACCAGACTTTCAGCCAGTTTGGTAACCGATTCGACAGCGACTGTCGGGCTTTGGGCAATTCGTTCCATCTGCGGAATCACTTCCTTACTGGTTTCAGCTAACATCTGAAGAGCAGCATTATTGGCATTGACAATGGCATCTGCCACGACACCTGATTTCATTGATTGTTGCAAAATACCAAGTTGGGCAATAGAAAGCTTCATTGTTGGAATCGTATTGCGACGAAGCATGCCCAATTTTTGGCGCATATCAGATGACACCTTCACAAGATTGCGCATCTGAGGTGTTGTTGCCCATGCAACATAGAGACGGCTGACATACTCAGTATGCTGTTGTTCAAGAGTATTAACCACTTCAGCCATGCGGGCCAATTCTTGTGACTTGGTTTGGTATTCTACCGTACTTGTATCAAGTTGGTCAGCTTGAGCTTTCAATTCTGCAGCGCGATTGCCAGCTTCTGACTGGCTGGCTTCGATAAAGGAAATCACTCCCACTAGATTTTCAATGGATTTGGTATTGTCCTCAATCAACATCTCAGCAGAGACGATATTTCGAGCTAGCACATCTTCTTGCTTGACCACTGCGGCTGCCATACCATCGAGTTTTTGCTCCACTGTTTTTGAGTCAAAGTAAAATTCTTGTAGGGTATTCTTGCTCTTGTTAAACAATCGTTGTAAAAAGTTTGGCTTTTCTTCTAACTCAGCAATTTCAGCGTTCTTGTATTTGACGACAAAGCCTTGCAACTCACGGTTGGTATTCTTGAGAAGATCATCTACTTGGGGAATCTGCAGTTTCTTTTGTTCTGACAAGATACGATTGACCGTATTGTTCACACCTTCGACAGCAGATTGTCCAAAATCTAAAAGAGCATTTTGATTTGTGACAAACTGGTCTACTAACTGCGGCACGTGCGCCTTGATTCCTTCTTGCTGCTCAGGGCTTAACTTTTCAAGGAAGGTCAAGGTCTTGTCCGAGCCAGTATTTGTCTCGATGATTTGGGTTGTTTTATCCACCTTAGCTACCGTATTATTGGCAATCTGGTCAATATCAAAATTAAATTCTGTCATGGTTACTCCTTTGTTTCTAACCTATTCTTTACGATCTTTTTCTAGAATACGCAGACTGATATCAAAATCACGCATATCTGTTTCATTGAGTTCTCTCAAGACTTGGTCCAGTTCAAGGTCAAATTGTTCGATGGCTACTTTAGCTTGCTCTAAGCGTTCTTCTGCCCGATTATAGTTTTTAGGATTGGCCTTAATCTTCAAATAGCCTTCTAAAATCGTTTGGAATTTCTCCATCTTCAAACTATGAATGGCCGTCAATTCTTCCTTATCCCCCTCGGCAGAGGTAGCAATCTTGTCTAAAATAGCCTGATGGTCAATAGCAATATTGGCCAAGGTCTGGGACAATTCTGGAGCTAATTCCTCTGGCTCCGCATTTTCAAGATCTACCTGACTTTCTCTATCCAAACGTTCTAGCTGAACATCGATGTTTGCCCTTACTGTACGAACCTTTTTGTCAATACGGTTGTAGACATCAGCATCGATATAGGACTTGAGACGATCCGCCTCCTGATGGATTTCCCGCAGTTCGATTAATACTTGATTGGCCAGACTCTTATAGGACTCTGAGCCTTTTTCTACCAAGACTCCCTCTAACTGCTGAATATCTTTGTCCACCTGGCGAATCCTAGCTTTTAAAAGCTCAATCCGATCATCGAGCAAACGATCCTGCAAAAGAGGATAGCGCCAACGTTTATAGAGGCGATAACCACCATAGCCTAGTAGGACACAAGCCGCAAGTGGAAGAGCATATTGGACCAACAAGCCCAGTAAGAACAAGAAGCCCCAAAAATAGAGACAACCTTTCCAAAAACCATTACCTGATTTCATAAACATTCCTTATTTTCAATTTATAAGTCTATTTTAGCACAAAAGAGCAAAATGAGGGCGGAAATCCCCTAGAAAAGAGTTGATTTCTTTGCTGTAGAATGGAACTTGGTAGCGCGTGTGCTAATTTCAGTGTAATGGGCTCAAACCGTAAACTTCAATCAGATAAGATTGCAGAATGACAGCTGAGGAAATATCAAAACAAAAGCTTGAAATATCGGAGGGGTTGTGTTAGAATTGGTCTATAGTGATGATAATTGTCTAACAAGGCAACAAAAAGCCCCAACGTTCCCGCGTTGAGGTTTTTTTGGCTTATTGCCCCTTAAAGGTTATTTCTTGCGTGAGTTAAGCCATTTCTCAAACAAGGTTGTCAAAATATTGACTACTAAGGGTGCTAGAAAAATTGTGATGATAATTTCTAACATCGGCAACACCTCCCTTCCTTAAAGTGAGGGGCCAAAATATTATATCATACCAGATTTATATCATCAACATCGCGTCATTCTTGGAATAGATAGACTTAGATACACCAATAACCTTACTAGCAAATATCTAAGTAAACCCAGAAATCAACATTTTGAGACAAAGCAAAAAGCCCACTGTTGTAGACTTTCTGTAAGATATATCTTAAAATTAAAGCATTTTGTTGTAGAATTCAACGACAAGTGCTTCGTTGATTTCTGGGTTGATTTCGTCGCGTTCTGGCAAACGAGTCAATGAACCTTCCAATTTTTCAGCGTCGAATGATACGAATGCTGGACGTCCAAGAGTAGCTTCTACTGCTTCAAGGATAGCTGGAACTTTCAATGATTTTTCACGAACTGAGATCACTTGACCTGGAGTTACGCGGTATGATGGGATATCAACGCGTTTTCCGTCAACAAGGATGTGACCGTGGTTTACGAATTGACGAGCTTGACGACGAGTAGTCGCAAGACCAAGACGGTAAACAACGTTATCCAAACGACGTTCCAAAAGAAGCATGAAGTTGAAACCTAGGATTCCGCCTTTGATTTTTGTAGCTTGTACGAACAAGTTACGGAATTGTTTTTCACCTACACCGTAAGTGAAACGAAGTTTTTGTTTTTCAGCCAATTGCAAACCATATTCTGACAATTTAGAACGGTTGTTTGGTCCGTGTTGTCCTGGTACGTAGTTACGACGCGCCAATTCTTTACCTGTACCTGTAAGTGAAAGGCCAAGGCGACGAGCTTGTTTCCAAGATGGTCCTGTATAACGTGACATGTGAATGTCCTCCTGATATAAATAATATTTCGGTGGAAATAGTCACTTAGAAAGCCCTGATTCGTGCAGATGCCCTTCGCCTAAACAGCCAAGGTTACTTGTCATAAGACACCTGTTGACGAGCTTCATGCTTTCCTGCTGATATTTCGCACAAAATCCATTCTACCATGAATGGCTAGATTTGTAAAGGGGTTTTAAGCTTTATTTTCACTGCCAGAGAGATTGAGAAGGAGGGTAAAAGTGCTTCCGAGGCCGTACTGGCTGCTAACTGTGATTTCTCCACCCAATTGATGGGCCAATTCACGCGCAATCGCAAGTCCTAAGCCATGACCACCTGTTTTCATATTACGCGAAGTTTCTACACGATAAAGGCGTTTGAAAATATTCTCCAAATCCTCTGTGGCAATCCCCTGTCCCTCATCGGTCACACTGATTGAAAGCTGGTTCTTCTCCAGCTTAGCCACCACTTCCAGCTTGGTTCCTGGAGCTGAGTATTTAAAAGCGTTATTGACCAGATTCACCAAGATGCGAGAGAGTTTGGCATAATCTCCCTCAATCCGGGCAGACTCTGGGATTACCTGCAAATGGACATCTCGTTCCTCCTGCTCAATCAAGAACTGAAATTCACTCATGCACTCAATCAAGAGCTGGTCCAGAAAAATACTGTCTTTGCTGGTCGTTTCGACCTGATTTCTAGCTGTGTTTAGGGTCAAAAAATTCAACTCTTCAACCAGTTTATTGAGTCTTTCCGTCTGGCGCCCAATGGTTGCTAGATAATGGTCCTGTTCTCCTTCCTTGATAACCCCATCCAAAATCCCTTCTACCGTCGCTTGGATCGAAGTGATGGGGGTCTTGATATCATGCGAAAGTTGAGCAATCATCAAGCCCTTTTCTCGTTCGCTTTCTTCCAAGGAATCAAAGGTGGCCTGCAAATCATGGGACATTTCATTAAAAGCTTGGCCTAATTGTTGAAATTCTACAGGGCCTTGAACCTCCAGATTTGAAGGAAAGTCCTTGTCCGCTACCCGCTTGGCATGTTCCTTGAGTTTGCCCAATGAAGTAAAGACCGGCGATAGGAGAAAGAGACTAATCCCAGCACCGACAAAACTAGCCACGAGAGTCATCCCCACTAGGAAATAAATTTCTCTTTCTTCAATTAGCATTCGCTGGATGGCCCAAAAAACCACGATAATCGTTAGGAGTGTTGAAATGATATACCCCACTAAAATGTAACTTTTTAATTTCATTGACTACCTCGTGCTTTCTCAATTTTGTAGCCCAAGCCCCAGACGGTTTTGATGGTCGGTGTTTCTGCACTAGCATGTTTAGCCAACTCCTGTCGAAGAGCATGAATATGAACATTCAAGGTATTGGTGTCATCCACATAGTCTTCCTGCCAGACCTTTTCATAGAGGTCTGTCTTAGAGAAAACCCGCTCTGGATTGCTAGCTAGAAGCCATAGAAGTTCGAAGGATTTGACTGTCAAATCAAGCGCTACATCTCCGACTTGGACCTCATGGCTACCGTGATTCATCCGTAAATCCCCGAGACTGACGACTTCTGTCTCACCTCCACGATGAAGGCGACGCAAGATATTGTGGACACGCAAAACCAGCTCACGAGGGCTAAAGGGCTTGGCAATAAAGTCGTCTGCCCCCAAGCTCAGGCCGTAAATCTTGTCCTGCTCACTGGTCTTAGCCGTGATAAAGAGAAAAGGCTGATCCGGAGATTGATACTGGACTTCGCTAATCAAATCATAACCATCCATCCGAGGCATCATGATATCTGTAATAATCAAATCAATTGGTTTTCGCTTGAAGATTTCCAAGGCCTCTACCCCATCATGGGCCACCAAAACCTGATATCCTGCCTGAACCAGATAACGTTGATGAATATCTGTGATTTCTACCTCGTCGTCAACGAGTAAAATTGTCTTTCCCATCTGTCTCTCCTTTGAAAAAAACAGTGCTATACCACAATAGTATAACACTATTTTAATCGCTTTACGAACATTCTAAACGATATCTGGATTTTTCATATCCTAGATAGAAAGTCTGTAGTTAGACTAGTCATTTTCTTCTTTTTTAGCTTTCAAACCGAGTCCACCTAGAAGTCCAGCCAAGGCTAATCCAAAGAATCCAAGAGTAGCCATTGAGGTTTGAGCTTCACCAGTATATGGAAGCATGTCTTTTTGCTCTTTCATTTGATCAGCCATCATTGGACTTGATACCTTGTTATTAGATGCCATCTTGCCTTCATCAGACATTTTGCTTGAGGCTGCTGGAGCTTGATCTTGTTTCATGCTTGGTGTTACCATAGGCTGGCTAGCATTCATGGTTTTATCCTGCTCTTTGTTAGGCATCATCTTATCCTGACTAGCAGCTGACATTTGAGATTTCATCTCATCTTGATGAGCACTTGGCATTTGAGCGTTCATCTTAGACGCATCTTGATGACTATTCATCATTGGAGCCGGCATAGCTGAACCATTATAAGATGGGACGAAGCCTGATTGCATCGGAGTAAGAGACTGATGTCCATTCAAGTTCACTGTCAAATCCTTAGTCGCTACAAGGTTGCTCAAGTCTGCCTTGCCATCTTTCGCACCGTACACTTTGATAGTAGCTTTATAGCTTTGAGTCCCGTTTTGTTTCAACAAGTCAAGAAGGTCTTTATCAGATTTTCCTTGAATGCCAGCCAAATCCACTTCATAGAAGTAAAGGCCTTTGCCCAATTTTTCTACTGGTGGAAGAGCTGGATTTTTAGCTGAGCCATTGTCTGACCATGGAGCCTTGTCTGAGGACTTCAAAATAAGGCGTGTCAACATGCCGTCACCAGCGAAGAATTCGTATGGGATGACTTGGTTGACGCCTGCTGTGAATGGACCTGGGAAGTTAGCCTTGTCCAAGTAAGTGGCTGGGACATCCACTGTATCTTTAGTATTGTCTGCCACGCCTTTTTGAACTTCAGCTGGAGTGGTTAAGCCATTCAAGTTGACATCCAATTCTTTAGTCGCTACAAGATTACTCAAATCGGCCTTGCCATCTTTCGCACCGTACACTTTGATAGTTGCCTTGTAACTTTGAGTGCCATTTTGTTTCAACAAGTCTAACAAATCTTTGTCTGATTTTCCTTGGGTACCTGCCAAGTCTACTTCATAGAAGTAGAGGCCTTTGCCCAATTTCTCTACCGGTGGAAGGGCGGGATTTTTAGCTGAGCCATTGTCTGACCATGGGGCCTTGTCAGATGCTTTCAAGATAAGGCGTGTCAACATGCCGTCACCTGCGAAGAATTCGTATGGAATGACTTGGTTGACACCGGCTGTGAATGGGCCTGGGAAGTTGGCTTTGTCCAAGTAAGAAGCTGGGACATCTACTGTGTCTTTGGTATTGTCGGCCACACCTTTTTGAACTTCAGCTGGGGTAGTCAAGCCGTTCAAATTGACATCCAAATCTTTTGTCGCTACGAGATTGTTCAAATCGGCCTTGCCATCTTTTGCACCGTACACTTTGATAGTTGCCTTGTAACTTTGAGTGCCATTTTGTTTCAAGAGATCAAGCAAATCTTTGTCTGATTTACCTTGAGTTCCTGCTAAATCTACTTCATAGAAATAAAGTCCTTTGCCTAATTTCTCTACTGGTGAGAGAGCTGGGTTTTTAGCCGAACCGTTGTCTGACCATGGAGCCTTGTCTGAGGCTTTCAAGATCAAACGAGTTAACATACCGTCACCGGCGAAGAATTCATATGGGATGACTTGGTTGACACCGGCTGTGAATGGGCCAGGGAAGTTGGCTTTATCAAGGTAGCTAGCCGGAACATCTACTGTGTCTTTGGTATTGTCGGCTACACCTTTTTGCACTTCAGCTGGAGTAGTCAAACCATTCAAGTTGACATCCAAATCTTTAGTGGCTACGAGATTGCTCAAGTCTGCCTTGCCGTCTTTAGCTCCGTACACTTTGATAGTAGCTTTATAGCTTTGGGTGCCGTTTTGTTTCAAGAGATCAAGCAAATCTTTGTCTGATTTACCTTGAGTTCCTGCCAAATCTACTTCATAGAAATAGAGGCCTTTGCCCAATTTTTCTACTGGTGGAAGAGCTGGATTTTTAGCTGAACCATTGTCGGACCATGGAGCCTTGTCTGATGCTTTCAAAATCAAACGAGTTAACATACCATCACCAGCGAAGAATTCGTATGGAATAACTTGGTTGACACCTGCTGTAAATGGTCCTGGGAAGTTGGCCTTGTCCAAGTAAGTAGCTGGAACATCTACTGTGTCTTTGGTATTGTCAGCCACGCCTTTTTGCACTTCAGCTGGTGTAGTTGCTGGTTGAGCTTCATTTGCTTCACGGTCTTGTCCAGAAACTGCAGGCGCAGGATTTGTCACAGGTTTAACCGCATCTTCTGTTTCTTTCTTAGATTCTGGTTTTGCTTGTACTTCTTCTTTGGGTGCTACCACTTGGTCTTTAGTAGCCACATCCGCTTTTTCTGGAGAGCTTGTAGTATCCAAGCTTGCTTTAGGTGCTGAGTCTGCCTGTTCTGAAGGAAGAGCTGTATCGACTGCTTCTTTAAGAAGTTCTGCCGGTAAGTCGCTCTTTTCACTCACTGAAGCAGCGTCTGGTACGACTTGAGCAGGGGTCGGATTGACTACATCGGCACGTACAGAACTTGGTTGGCCAACTAGGATAAAGAAGCCACTAGCCACAACAACTGAGGCAACACCGACACTAAGACGGCGGATAGACCAACGAGTATATCTTTGATTTGGATTGAATTTCATAGGATTCTCCTTAGAGTTTTTCTTTATTTGATGACTCTAGTATAATCTCCTAAAATTAAAAAGGATTAAGAAAAAGTTAAAATTTTTCTTAAATCCCTCTTATAAAATACTTATATTAATTAAATCCATAAACAGATTTGGTGATTTGATAGACGACATTGGACAGTTTGCGAGCTGGCAAGACGGAATGTTTGGTCAAACGGCTTAGCATAGTCTTACGAATGGCCTGAAAAACCTCTGGATTTTCCTGCTGAATATAGGTCCACAGCTCCCGTTTTTTAGCCAGATGCTCCGCTGTTCCTGCTCGGTTAAGCAATGCACTAGAAATAACCGTCGTAATCTCAATATGATTCAGCAGGTATTCTCTCATTTTGGGGTGGCTTACTTTGGACAAATCAAGCTGGTCTACCAAGAGTCGATTGACCTTGAGTTGCTGGTCGATACGTTTAATCATCACCTGCTCATTGACAGACTGGTCCTCACGCCCAATCAAATAACGATAGAAATCGACAGGCAGATAGTACATGGTCTTGACCTGCTGAAGGGGGGTAAAGACAAAGAGATTATCGACATAAAAAGTATGCTCAGGTAATTGGAACTGGCTCGCTCGCAACAAATCTGTCCGATAAATCAGCGAGTGCATCATGATATACTGGCCTTTTGAGAAATTTCCGACCTGATCCCAGCCAAAAATCTGCTGGACAGGCAAGACTGACTCGTAACTCATACTCTTCTTACGAGACTGACCTTCCTTTTCATAGACAAAATTGGTCACAAAGGCATCCACCTCTTGACCTTCACTCTCTAGTTCCTGCAAGGTCTCCAAAATTTTCAGGTAAGCACGGGGATCCACCCAGTCATCACTATCAACTACTTTAAAATAACGACCAGAAGCCTCTGCTAAGCCGCGATTTACAGCACCCCCATGGCCTTTGTTTTCCTGATAAATGGCTCTGACAATGTTAGGATACTTGCTGGCTAAACACTCAGCGATTTCCTGAGTCTGGTCCTGAGACCCATCATTGATAATCAAAATCTCAACTTGCTCACCACCAATCACTAGCGACTCCACACAGTAATGAAGATAGGCAGCGGCATTATAGCTAGGAATGGCGATAGACAATAACTTCATAATCTACTCCTTTAGGGGACTGATTTTTTCTTATACTCAATGAAAATCAAAGAGCAAACTAGGAAACTAGCTGCAGGTTGCTCAAAGCACTGCTTTAAGGTTGCAGATAAAACTGACGAAGTCAGCTCAAAACACTGTTTTGAGGTTGTGGATAGAACTGACGAAGTCAGTAACCATACCTACGGTAAGGCGACGTTGACGTGGTTTGAAGAGATTTTCGAAGAGTATTACTCTCTCTTGTCACTTCTTTCTATTCTACCATAAAGTCCAGATTTTGAAGGACTTTTACTAGAATACAAGGGCTTCTAGTCTCAATTGGAATACAGGTCTCTCTATTTACTATCTAGGTCATCAAAAAAGAGGGGTGCTCCCTCCTTACGAATTTAATTCTGCCAAGTCATCTAGATACTGGTTGTTAATGACCGCCAAGATATAGGCATCTGCCTTCAAGAGGTCATTAGGTCCAAACTGGACATCCAGCGGTGAATTTTCTTGTTCACGAAATCCTAGGACATTGAGGTTGTATTTGCCACGTAGATCTAGCTGACTCAGACTTTGACCTGCCCAAACACTCGGAATTTTCATCTCCACAATAGACACATTTTTATCCAGCTGAAAGACATCCACATTGTTATGAAAGAGAATGGTCTGCGCTAGAGACTGCCCCATTTCATACTCTGGTGAAATCACCGAGTCAGCACCGATTTTTTCTAGTACCTTCTTAGCTGTCTGGCTTTTGACCTTGGCAATAACCCTTGGTACCCCCAAACTCTTACAATGCATGACTGCAAGCACACTCGACTCCAGATTTTCTCCTGTCGCCACTACAACCGTATCACAGGTATCAATTCCTGCGGTTCTAAGGAGTTCCTCGTCTGTAATATCGCCAACAACTCCACGCGCCAAAACTGGCTCAAATTGATTGATGTGCTCTGCGTGGTCATCAATGGCAATGATATTCATATCTTGCTTGGCGAGGGCCGTCAGGACACTACTACCAAAAATTCCCAAGCCTAAAATTCCAATCGTACGATCTGACATCATTCTTCCTTTCTTATCCAATACTAATATCTGCTTTCATATACTGAATCAAATCTTTTTTATCAGGCTGGTAGTCAGCTAGACTAACCAGCAAGGTCAAGGGACCGATACGGCCAATAAACATGAGCACCATGACAATGCTAAGAGCTAGCTTGCCCAATTCTGGCGTCAGATTTGCCGTTACCCCAACTGTCGCAAGGGCGGAAATGGTCTCAAACATGAGGTAAATAAATCGCGGTGTACCTTCTGCCGTAATTCCCAACAACATCAAGCCCAACAAGAAGGTCATCAAAAAGATAATGAAGACACTAAAGGATTTTTGGACTGTTCGAGTCTCAATAGTTCTCTGCGCAACATTGGCATGAGGTAAACCCAGCAATTCACTACGCGCAAAAACCAACAAGACAAAGAAAGTCGTAATCTTGAGACCCCCAGCCGTCCCTCCAGGCGCCCCACCGAGAAACATCTGTAGGATATAGATAAACAAGGTCACAGGCCGAGCTTGAGTGTAGTCAATAGAAGCAAAGCCAGCCGTTCTCATGCTAACGGTCTGGAAAAAGCTAACCAGCACTTTCTCTGGAACACTGAGATTGCCAATGGTTCCTGGATTGTGCCACTCCGTAAAGAGGGTGGCTCCTGTCCCAAACAGCAAAATCCCTGCAGTCAAGAAGAGGACCAGCTTGGTGTGAAAACGCAGACGGCGTTTTTTCTTCTTGTCAAACTGGGTTGCCAAGTCAAACCAGACCATAAAGCCAAGACCACCTATGATAATCAAGCCAGCAATGACTAGATTGATCAAAGGATCCGTCTGAAAAGCCACTAAACTGCTACTGCCGAAATTATCAAAACCAGCATTACAAAAGGCTGAAATGGCTAAAAAGATAGAGGTAAAAATGCCTCGTCCCCAGCCGAACTCAGGAATAAAACGAAAACTTAGCAGGAAGGCGCCCAAGCCCTCCACCAGAAAAGTCGTCAAAAAGATGGAGCGCATAAAGGCCTTCAGCGACCGAGTCTCCCCATAACTAAAACTCTCCTGAATGGTTTCACGACTGCGAAGACTGAGTTTTTGCTTCCCCTGAATATAAAAGACCCCGATAAAGGTCATGAGCCCCAGACCACCAATCTGTATCAAGAGCATACAAATCAACTGCCCCCAAACATTATAAGTGGTAGCTACCGGTTGCGTAAAAAGGCCGGTTACACAGACCATGGACACCGTCGTAAAGAGATGGTCAAAATAAGTGGCCTGAGAACCATTTGCCTGAACAAAAGGCAGACTCAAAAGAAGAGAGCCTATAAAAATAACTCCAGCGAAACTTAAAAAAATGCGACGAGCAGGCGAAAGTCCGCCAAAGACCCTTTCAAGTTTTTTCACAAATAATTTGAATAACATACATCCATTGTACCATAAAAAGAAGAAGAGTAGCTAGATCTGAAAGGCAATCTCAAGGCAGAGTTCCAAGGCCTTCTCGAAAGCTTCTGAACCCCAGTCACGACTATCGTACTGGTCCAAGTCTGCTAAGGAATCAGCTGTGAACAACAATTCACCCCAGAGAACCCCTCGCAGTTGGGCTACTGCCGCAAGCGCAGAACACTCCATCTCCACAACAGCACAGCCTTCCTCCTTGCGATAAGCCACCTTTTCAGCTGTTTCTCGGTAAAAACCATCTGTGGTCCAGGTCATGACTTCTTCATAGGGAATCCTTCTGGCCTCCAAAACTTGCTCAATAGCAGCAATAGCCTCTGGCTGAATTTCCATATAACGAGAAGGAGCCACATAGTGATAACTAGCTCCTTCATCTCGCAGAGCGCGAACAGGGACTAGAAAGGCATTTTCTTCTATATCAGCCAGCACACCACAGGTTCCAGCAGAAATAATCTGCTCCACACCATAGCCAATCAACCAATCCATAAGCTGGGCTGCTGGAGCTGAACCAACAGGAGCCTGAGCCAGACAAAGTTCTTCGCCTTTGTAGTTCACGACATAAACTGGATAGGTCTTGGTGGCAGAAACAAATTCGCCGACACAGTCCGCCCCTACTTCCCTCGCATAGCGGTCAATCTCCTCACCTAAAAAAGCATAGACACACTTCTTTGGTAAGTGCAAGTCCAGCCCCTCGTGATTGGGCATGATGACCGCCTGAGGATTGTCATCAAACTCTAAAATAGGAATCGCATGTTTCTGAATCATAATCCACCTCCTCTGATTTTGTACTATTGTATCAAAAGCTGACAGAGTGTCAAGGAGGAGATTGATAAACTGAGGAGAAAAACAAAAACGGGTAACCTAACAATTGTACATTTGAAAGCTACGATTATAAAATCCCTCGTAACATATCAATTTATCACCCATATAAAAAGATAGCCATTCTAATTGAATGCTATCTTTTTTGTTTATCCTTGTCCACCAGGGGCTGGACCGCCAGGACCACCATTTCCTTGAGGTCCTCCATTTGGTCCACCGCCTCCAGGCATAGAATTGACAATATCAGTTTGTTTTTCGCCGTTAATGTAAATATCCCCACCTGTGTAAGTTGCTGTTCCATCAAAGTCAAAGCCTGATTGTCCTATTAATTTAATAGTTCCACCTGTAACCGTTATATTTCCGTTTGAGTCAATTGGATCTGTGTCACCTTGACCGACTTCTACAGTTAGATTACCACCTGTCATGGTAAAGTAAATATCACTTTGCTGGGCATTTTTATTAGCTGCATTCACCCCATCATCTGTCGAGTAGACATTGATATCGCCACCATTAATCGTAATGCCTTTTCCTTCAATTCCTTCAGTCGAATTCTTGACTGTGTAAGTACCGCTATCAATCACTAGGTTACCAGAAGCGTGAATGCCATCATCCCCTGCTGTGACTGTTATGGTATTGTTCGCCAAATACATATTGCCGACAGTCATATCGTCATCATTATCAACTTTAACACCATCTTCCTTGGCATCGATGGTCATAGTCGTACCAGTGATGTTGAGTTCATCATTGACATTAAAGGCATCGCCAACTGATGTGATGTTAAAGGTTCCACCCGTGATATGGAGGGTGTCATTTGCCTTGATGGCATTGCTTTTCTTTCCATCTACATTGAGAGTTCCTGAGCCATTGATGGTCAAATCAACCTTAGAAAAGAGAGCCGCATTTGCCTTTTCATCACTGTTAGAGCTTGAGTCTGAGAGACTATTGGTGGTTCCCTCTGCCAGAGTCAGGTAGACATGACCGGCTGATGTCGCAGAAATTGCTGCATCTGTATTGGTCATGCTTGCACCTTTGAGAACAAGTTTCACATCATCAGACTTATCAGCTGCGATTTTAATTTGCACACCGTCAGACTGACCTGAAATGACATAGGTACCTGCTTTTGAGATGGTCACCGTTGAGCCAGAAACTGTCACACCATCTCCAGAGACGTTTGCAGATGAGCCCGATAGCTCAATCTTAGAAGCTGTGCTTTCATCATAAGAAGTGTCGTAGTCCTTTTCTGTAAAATAAGAAGATTGACTGTTTTTAGCTGAAGTTGTGATGGCAGTAGTATCTGCCGCTGCAGTTGTACTTGACTTAGTCGTTGACTGCCCACAAGCTGTCATCAAGGTCAAAGCTGTTAAACTGGTTAAGATTAGAGTCCATTTTTTTGATTTCATACTTTTTCCTCGTCTTCCTTTAGCTTGAGCTTAGTTTACAGGGGAAGTCTGAAAAAAATCTAAACTTTTTCTGAAAGTTTTCTTAAGTTCAGTTTCAGTTAAGTTATCTTTAACAAAAGTTTTAGGAAAATTCCATAGACTAATTACAAGCAAGTTCAACTTGCCCAGACACACCTATCTTCTAATAAGATAGTGTATTAAAATAGTTTGATAAAGGAGACAGGATTTATGAAACCAATTGAAACAAGCTTTAAACGAATTGAAACCAAATATGTCGTTGCCAAGGGCGACTTGGCTAATTTAATAGAGGACTTAAAAATATACCTTGTCGAGGATGATTATCCAACTTCGACCATTTCCAACATCTACTTTGATACAGAGCAATTTGATATGATTCAGGAGGATGGCCAGGGTACTAAGCGCAAAGAAAAGATTCGGATGCGAACCTATCTCAGTCAAGTCCAGCCTGATAGTCAGGTGTTTTTAGAAATCAAATCCAAGGATAGAACTGGTGTCGGACGAAAATATCGTCTCTTGTCGACTCCCCAGTCTATCACCCGGTTTATGATCAAAGGGCAGCTGGATAGCAGCATCAAGGACCAAATGATGATTGAAAAAATCCAGCAACTCCAAGAAGAATATCAGCAAGCCATCATCCCTCGTATGTATATCTACTACGACCGCTTTTCTCTCAAGGAAAAGAAAGAAATTAGCGGATTTCCCTACAATAAAATTCGTGTCACCATTGACCAAAATCTAACCTATCGTGATGATAATGTCAGTTTATTTTCAGGAAAGGACGGTTTCCCTCTATTAAACGAGGACATTGTCATCATGGAAATTAAAGCACCTGGTAGAAAACCCCAATGGCTACAAGATATTCTCGACCAATATGGACTGGTAGAGCAGAAATTTTCAAAATACAGCTGCGCCTACCACAAGTCTCAGGGGCTGGACTATAGCCCACGACCAAGCACAGAAAGTGTAGGTACTACTTATGTCTAATCTTTTTAATTCTATTTTCAACGATACAACTGCCACTGCAGACCCTATCCAGCTCTTTCTAGCTCTCTTGGTCAGCCTGATTTTAGGTTTGGCTCTGACCTGGGCTTACAAACACCGTACCCTCTATACACGGGAATTTGCTGTTAGTTTGACCCTACTCCCCTGCTTGATGACCTTGGTCATCTTTCTGGTAAATGGCAGCCTAGGAACCTCTATCGCTGTTGCAGGAACCTTTAGCCTCATTCGTTTCCGTTCAGCTACCAGTGGCTCACGGGAGCTAATTGCGATCTTCCTTGCCATGATTATCGGGCTGGCAGCAGGGACAGGCTACCTAGCTCTAGCTATTCTCTTCACCGTCTTTATCTTAGCAGTATGGCTTCTTTTAGAAAAGCAACAAAGCAAGAGCAATCACCAACGTCGCAGACTATTAACCATCACAATTGCCAACCAAGAAAAGCAACTCCAAACTATCCAATCTGGGCTATCACAATTCTGTACTGAGTTAGACCTTATCTCGATTGATACCAGCAATGATGGAGAACAGGTCACCACTGTCTATGAAGTGGATTTCAAGGCTCAAACCAACGACTTTCAAATCATCAATTACCTCACTAGAGAACAGGATACTTACCAGGTTTCCCTGACCAAAAATGCTAAGAAGAGAAAGAATTTGTAAAACTTCTAGCGTGAAACCTCTCAAAAAGCTAGGTAAACACTCAATTGAAAAAAAGTTAATCTAATTTATGATAAAAGGCATCATATCAACGTTTTTTAAACACCTGATATGATGCGCTTTTCTTATCTTAAAAACTTTTTTACCAATCTCTTTATTTAACAGGTATCTCCTTAATCACACGCGCAGGATTACCAGCTAGGACAACGTTGTCGCCGAAGGACTTGGTGATTACAGCCCCTGCTCCAGCAACAACATTATTGCCCAGTGTTACTCCAGGAAGGACAATGACACCTCCTCCAGCCCAGAAATTATCTCCGATAGTAATAGGCTTGCCGTATTCAACACCTGAATTACGTTCCTGCGGGTCCAATGGATGGAGGGGAGTCAAGAACTGACAGTTGGGACCAATCATAGCATTGTTCCCGATGCGAATCGGACAAACATCCAGCATGGTCAAGTTCCAATTAGAATAAAAATTTTCCCCTAGATGGATATTGACTCCATAATCGACTACCAGTCGTGGATTGACAAAGATATTTTGTCCAGTCGAGCCGAACCAAGTCTTGATGATTTCGGCTCCCTTTAAGGGATCTTCTTCCTTGTTAAAAGCAGCCTGTTTTTGGCGAGAAGCCTGAGCCAAGGTCCGCAATTCTGTATCCGATGGACGGTAAAACTCTCCTGCTATCATTTTTTGGTATTCGCTAGTCATAGCACTCTTCTCCTTATTCCCTACTATCATATCAAATTTTCTACGTATCTGACTAGAATAAGGGGTACTTTCTACAATTGATCCTCTGATTGTCATCATATCCTGTCTAAACGAATACTGGTCACAATTCCGTCTTGGTCTGTGACTTCCAATTGGCTCGATGTCAGCCACTTGATTGGTGCATCAACTTCTTGTGCTCGCTGCGCAATCGTTAACAGTTCTTCTTTACTAGCGACCTCAATGACATAGTAGGCCAAACCTGGCAAGCCTTGCTTACGCGGAGCTAGGCCTTTTCCTCCCCATTCATTGACTGCTAAATGATGATGGTAATCCCCAGCTGCAATCCAACTAGCGCTAGGCACACTGAATTTATCCTTTAACCCTAACACCTTTTGATAAAACTGGCTGGACTTTCGACTATCCTTGACGGAAAGATGAATATGCCCCATTCTCGTACCTTCTGCCAAGATAAAGGGTTCTACTCTTTCCCCCAGCTCATAAATGTCCTGCGCCGCAAGAGCCTCCGTCACTCCGATAATGCGTCCGTCTTCTCGAATATCCCATGTGGAAACCGGCTTATCTCGATAGAGTTCGATCCCATTTCCCTCCAAATCCTCCAAATAAAGGGCCTCACTGTAACCATGGTCTGCACCGCCGACAAGAGGAATCTGTAAATCTGTCAGGTGTTTCAAGACATCAGCCAAATCCTTTCGTGTCGGCAAGAGAATAGCCAGATGGTAAAATCCATAATGTTCCCTTACTTCACCGCTCTCTTGTGCTTGAATCAAGTGTACCAAATCTTTACCTCCAAGTCCCAGAACGACCTCTATCTCAGTTTGAGATAAGATTTCTAAACCAATGATTTGCTGATAAAAGGCTGTTTGACTGGCTAAATCCTTTACATTCAAAACTACCTCTGCCAAATAAATGTGGCTCTGGTATTCATAGGTCATAAATATTTCCTCTTTTATTGTAACTTTAATTATTACAACTATTATATAACTTCCATTAAGAAAGTCAAGCCAGACAACTTATAGATGATGATTCTGTCATCTTGTCTATATGAGACTAAAACAAGAAAATCTACAGAGATTTGACAATCAAACCATTGAAAAATTTTTACCAACTCTAAGATGACTCTCATCACAACCCCAAAAGAAAAGGAGCAGATATGATATCCTACTCCTTATTCATATCAGAAAATCTAATTCAAATTAGTCTTCTTTTTTCTTGCGAGCAAGA
Organism: uncultured Streptococcus sp.; assembly: GCF_963518475.1. Lineage (GTDB taxonomy): Bacteria > Bacillota > Bacilli > Lactobacillales > Streptococcaceae > Streptococcus. Next base: position 29,882 of record NZ_CAUQJA010000014.1, read on the forward strand.
AATCCAAATCCACTCAAGACACCTAAAAGTCCAAGTGCTGCTAGACTAGCATTGTCTTCCGTACCAGTGTTCGGAAGTTCAGCTTGTCCTGTTTGAGGTACCTCTTCCCCAGATTCTGAGTGTTTCCCATGAGATGACTTGTCCTCTTTTTGGGCAACCGCTTCATCTTGATGAGAACCTTCTTGTTTTGTAGGTTCATCAATCTTAACAGAATTTGACTGAAGGTATTCTTGATCCTGTGGTTTCGTTACGTCATCACCTATTAACTCAGTATATAAATGAGTAACAATACCATCTTTTTCATGGGTCATTGTATATCGATATTTCTTACCATTTTTCGATATGATATCAGATTTAGGAGCCAATTTACCAATTTGAATTGGAATGAGCTCTTCATTTGATCCAATAATAATATGGCGAGTAATCAATAATGGAGTTACAGAATGAACCGCTGGGTCACCTTTTTCACTAATGATACCTTCTGGTAATGCTGGCTGTACTTCTGGCTCACCTTTCTCACTTACAACTCCTTCTGGTAATACCGGCTGTACTTCTGGTTCGCCTTTTTCACCTACAACTCCTTCTGGCAACGCTGGCTGTACTTCTGGTTCACCCTTCTCACTTACAATTCCTTCTGGTAATTCCGGCTGTACTTCTGGTTCACCTTTTTCACTAAAGTATTCTAAAAAGTCATAAATAACTGTTTTTTCATTTTCATCAACTGTACCTATTTCAGGCGCTGAAGTAGCACGATGTCCTTTGTAAATATAGCTTTTTCCGTCCTTTTTGATGACCGTATATGCTTCTGGAGGAATTGAAGTGTAAGAATCTCCAATGGATGCTTCTTTCGTTAACTGTTTCTCCATCGCTATTTCGGTATTCGTTCCTTCAATCATGTATTTTTCGAAGATATTTCCAGCTGTAGCTAATTTGTAAACATAGGTAATTTCAGTAGTTCCTGAAACAACTTTCCCTGTTTCTGTAGGAGAGCCTGTTTTCAGTCCTACTAGTTTATATTTTTTACCATCTTTGGTTATTTCTTGTAGTTTTACCGTTGTAGCATCATATGAAACCTCTTTGTTTGTTGTCGTTGGTGTTCCTACTACTACTTTTTGATTATCCTTATTTAAGTAATATTTAGTTTCTGTAGAAGATATCACTGCATCTTTAACAACATCTGTACTTTCTTTAATAGAAGTTCCATCTGCTAATTCATACTTAACAATGACACTACCTTTACTCTCAGTAGTTTCTGTTTCTTCCTTAGCGTAGATGTTTTTAACATTAGTTAGTTGATCACTAATATGGTAAGCACGGGTTGGTTGGTATAAGTCGTAATAATGAATTTCACTATAAATAGGCTCAGATATTGACGCATGTTGTTCATATTTCGTAGGTGCGGCAATTCTATATCGAACTCCATCTTTTTCATATTCTTTATATAATTGGCCTAATCCATATTGATATCTAGTATCTTCACTATAATATTTCGAACCAAAATAGCCAAATCTATAAGCTAAATAAGTTTTTTCTGGTTGATTAGAATCATCATCTTCACTAGGATAATAAGAATCTGTACTCTTATCTCCTAGTTTAAAATCTACATTTACTTCAAACACATTTTTTACAAAATTTGCATTTGTTGGAACTTGGTCGACATACTGAATTGCTTTATGAGCCTCTTTAAACTTCGTGACATTTGCTTTTTCACTCTCGTAGTTAGCAGTGTCTTTAAACTCTTCAATATTTCCAACAAATTTTGGTTCTACTTTATCTCGAGAATTTTTCCATCCTACTGTAATTTCTTTTTCGCCAAACATTTCTTTTAGCTTAGTTATATATTCTGTCACATCGTTATATTTTACAAACTTTCCGTTTTCTCTTATATAACCATTAAACTCCTGATGTACAGAATAAGTAGGACGATTCTTATTATCTACTGCATTTTTATTTGTTAATGTAACCTTATAGATTTCTTCCCATGTCTTTTCTTTTTCAGAGTTAGTGACATCTTCGTCTTTTAAATCTCTTAATCTCTCATCTAAAAGATTATTTAAGCCTTCCTCTAATGCTTTCTCATTAAAAAATGCACCCGCCGTATACGCTTCTTGTTCCGTTGCTGTAGAAACAGATTCTTTTAATGCTACCTCATTTTTTTCAACAACTAATATAGTATCTCCTTCCTTAATTCCACCATCAGTTGTTATATTTTCTTTTGTAAAATCTTTAGCATCATTTTCACCTTGTTTAAATGTTTCAACAGCCCAAGAATCATTGGCTGTAGTTGGTTTTGTAGCTAAAACATACTTTCCGTATTTTCCTTCATCTATTTCCGATACTAACCAAACTCGACTACCTTCTTTAATATTGTTATAGCGAATACTTCCATCTTCATTATGCAAGTTTCCAGGATTTGCATGTACTGTAATATCATTGAAAGTTGTTTCCTTAGCAGTCCCCTCGTGTTTATCTACTTCTGTATCAATCTTATGATATTTTTCTCCGTTCTTTTCTAAAACTTTATCAGCTTCTTTGATTTTACTTAAAACATCATTATTTAAATTTGCTACATTTCCTTCATAACGTTTGCCAAAAAGTCCACGAATTTTATAATCCATAGTAGTACTAGAAAGGTGTTTATCACCAACAGGAATTTCTACATCAGATTCTTCTTTTAGAACTTCACCTTCTTTTGTGACATAAGAAATTTTTGAATCCTTAAAGTTATCTTCACCTTGTTTTTTTATAGTCTCTTTTTCAACTCTATCTAAATTATATTTTGCATTACCTTCATTCTCGCGATGATTTCTTTCATATCCATCTTCTGTCCCCGCTGCATGAAAATTCAAACCATCAAACACATGCATTTTCGGCATTGTGTAGCTACCAGTACCATTACTCAACGTTTCCATTTCCACATTATCTTTCGCAGATGTTATTGTGCTTTCTTTTGGTTTATTTGCAGCATCTTCTGCCAACACCGGACTAGCTCCAACAACCATCATCCCTAGTAAAACAGAAGCCACTCCTATTCCTTTGTATTTACGTAATGAATATTTTTGAATTGTATCTTTTTTCATAAGGTCTTTTCCCTTTTATTTCTTTCTACTCATTATAAAAAATTATACTAACTATACTAGTATATCACTCTTAGTTTCCTTTATCAAACAATTATACATAAAGGAAATTAAAAAAAATAGATAATAAGATATCCAATAAAATCTCATTATCTATTTCATTTTTAGGCGTTCATGAGTGATAAATATCTCTTAGAAACTTGTTCTTTTGAATATCGATTCACAAACTTACTTGTATTTTCTAGCTCGATTTCTTTATCGGTCTCATATAAACACTTGATAAGATGCGCTAACTCCTCTGGTGTATCATATAAGCAAATATCTGAGTTCTTAGATGCATAATATTGATGAGCAATTTCAACATTAGAAAGCAAGGGAATCAATCCAAAACTCATGGCTTCAACGCAGGCATTGGCAAATAGTTCCTTTTGGGAAGTTGAAATATAGCCATCATGTTCCCAATACGGTACCTCATCTACATATCCAACAACATGAATAGTAGATGGCAAAGTCGGATACTCTTCCTTCAATTTATCAATATCTCCGCCATATAAGAATACCTCTACAGGAATTCCTTCTTGTTCTAACTTTTTAAAGGCTTCTATAATCCATTCTACTCTTTTTACTTTCGTCATATTCCCTACATAACAATAGGAACTAGGCTTTCTTCTTTTTAATACTACTGAGGAAACTTGAGGTGCAAAAATCGGTGGCATAAATTGTGCGTGATACCCTAAATCTTGCAAGATTGATGTTAATACTTCTGAAGCTACTAAATATCTAGTTTTTCTTCTTAGATTATGAGCTGGATTTAGCAATACATTGTCATGGATATATTCCCAATAGAGACGGTTTGTGTTTTCTACAAAGCGCCATAATTTGGGAGTCACCACGTTATGTTGATCTCGAATTAAGATGTCTTTCTTATCTGTAAGACTGATTAATACCTGAATCAATAAGTCTTCGTAGGTTAACCATTCTCCATCTTTATAATATAAATAATTGTCCTCCATCATATAAATGGGACTTGGTTCTTCTCTTGGCTTATAATACCGTGCCCGCATCGCTGTCGAACCATCTCGATTTAACCATTCCAGTTCTTCTTTTTTATTTTTCTTTAAATATAATCCCGAAGTAAAATATAGGGTTTCTTCTTCTAATTCAATGCTAGCCACAAATCCATTAATTACAGTCATTTTCCCATTAGGATACCTATCAATGATATCAGAAGGGCATACACTTAATTCATCATGACCAATATCTGATTGATAATGGCTTACACTCACTAATTCATCCCTTTCAAAACCTATTTGTTCATAGCCTGCCTTCCAATCGGGTCGAACTTGAGGATGGGTTAAAATATATAGATGTCCCCAACCTAAATAATCTGCAATTTTCTTTCTGGATAATTGGGATGATTCAAATCCATATTTTCTAACCTCTCTTTGCCAGAGCCCTGGATGTATTGTAACCATTTTAGTCATAACAATCTCCTATCATATACGGTAACCTTTGCGACTCATTTATCTGTACTTGTTTGTCAGAAAGATTTACTAATCTGAATTATATCATATGAACCATACTTTTACTAGATTCTATCAATAATACCTAACATCTACTTAATACCCCAATAAAAAATCCAAGCTAGTGCATGGATTTATATTTCCTAATATATATATTTATGCTACCAGCCAAGTGAAACCCTTTCAAACTGACAACCCAATCGTCGCAATTCTTTTTGCCTGTTCTCATAGTAGGGGAGGGAAATGCCTGTGATGGTTACATGGGGCAGGTCTTTCAAATGGAGGCTGACTGATGAGGTAAAATGATAGACCTGAACAAACTCGTATTCTTGAAAGAGTTGGGCTAGAACATCTTCAAATATCAGCTCCGTCTCCAAGTAAGTTACGTTTGGAATTGTGAAGGTTTCCTTGGGATGAGGTAAATAGATGTCAATGGCCAAGGCCTTGGCATAGGTACTGATAAAGCGGATGGAGATTTGGTCATCCTCTTCAGAGAACTTTTGACCCAGCAAGACCTTAACCGTCTTACCATTTGAAACGGGTGCTTGGGGCAGGTCAAAAAAATGCTCCAGATAGACTAGCTTTTCTCTAGTCACGACATGGTAGTCACTGCGATAGAGGGTATAGTGCTTTTCCGTCCACTCAATCAAGTCATCTCTGGTCAAGCCCAAAGAACCCACCTGACTGGGCTGAAGAGGGAGGGCATACATTCCCAAAGGGTAAATATCCGCATAGCCATCATCAAAACTCATGAGGTGATGGTAGGTCGAACTAGCAACCAAGTCCAAAATCAAGCTATTGTCAAAACTCGCATAAAAGATGGTTTCATAGTCTCCGGCCAGCTCCTGACAAATCTGAGCCAAGTCCTCTGCATCCTGAGGATAGTGAACATGGTCAAAATCCTTAGCATAATGCTCCTGGCGAGCATTTTTTACAGGACTGACATAAAGGCTAACAAAGTCCTGATCAGGATAGAGTCCCTTGATATGCTGTGAAATCTTGGCCTGCAAGGGCGTTGTGGCAATGATGAGGTGTTTCATCTCTTTGATTCTCCTAGGTGGTGATGTTGCAGCAGGGTCTCAACGACTTCAAAGTCCAAGGCATCGTCGATATCATAAGAATAGAGTTTGGGCATTTCATAGGCTGCTGTCTTATCTGTGTAAAAGGTCTCATCTCGTAGGTAAAGGTTCTTGCGAGAAATCCAGATACTCCCGTTGGGATAATAATAGACAGGCTCTTTCTGCCGAGCATAGTGCTTGGAAACTTGAGGCGGACGGATAAATGACGACTCCGCCAACTGCAAGTAAAGACTACGACTCTTGTCCGCCTTAACACAGGAAATCAGATGGTCGGCCCCAGACTGACAGTAGAGTTGATAGGACTCGACGAGGTGCTCCACCTCTCTCAAGGGTGAGGTCACCTGTAGATTCACAAAGACCTGATCTTCCTCAAAGGGCTGTAAAAAGTCTCGTAAGGTTTCTAAGCTAGAGGTTGTTGATAGGGCTAATTCTTTTGGTCTATGGACACAACAAATCTCTGGATAGGCTTGACGACAGAGTTCTAAATAGGCTAGAGAGTCTGAGGAAACCCAGATGTCACTAAATAGCTTGGAGACTAGAGCGACTTCGATGGTATAGAAAACCAAGGGTTTGCCTGCAAGCAGTTTGATATTTTTATCCACTAAGCCGCGCGAACCCGAACGAATCAAAATGACGGCTATGGGTTTAGATTTTGCTTTCATATAGTCTTCCTTTAGTTTTCTATTGTATTGGACTAGTAAGAAAAGCTAGATTGATCAACTTACAACATCCTAGAAGTTCCTATCTAATAGTTCTCTATATATTTGAGCTACTTTTTCCAGAGAATAGCGAGAGGCTAAAGCTAGATTTTTTTCATTTAATAGATGAAAATCAGGCTGCTCCATCTCTTCTATCTTTTGAATTAACTCTGATTTGGTTTTAAACAAGTTGATGGCATTGGACTAGCTAGCATAAAAACGATGGGCAATCTCCACATCTGATAACAAAGCCAGCAATCCTTGATTGAGGGCTTCAACACAGGCATTAGCAAATAACTCTGTGTAACTTGCAGACAGATAGCATTGGTGCAGATGATAAGGCACTTCGTTAACGATACCTTTAAAGTGAATGGTTGGCGGAAGATCATATTGATTCTGTAATTCTGCTAGACGTTCCTCTGAGCCGCCATAAAAGGTAATCTTGGCCTTAGAACCACGTTTATAGAGTTCGATAAAGGCTTCAATGACAAGTTCAACGTTCTTGCCTTCTCTCATATGACCCACTAGGCAATAGTCCAAAACAGGTCCGATTTTTCTTAGCTGACCCAATTTTTCTGTAAACATTGGTGGTAAAAACTTGGTGTCATACCCTTGTTTCGCCAAAGTATCAGTCAACACTTCACTGGCGACTAGATATTTGTTTGCCTTGCGCAGATTGGCGAGGTGTAAGTCTCGCATGACATTTTCATGGACGACTTCATAATAATTTTTATCCGTATTTTCCATATAACGCCAGAGACTGGGTTTGGGTACGATTTGTTGATCACGGATAAAGAGGTCGGTTTGCTGGGCCCATCTGGCTAAGAACTTAACCAGCAAGTCCTCTTCAGAACGGATTTCTCCTCCTATGCGGTAGATGTATTCTGGGTAAAATAGTAACAGGAGAGGGTTCTTTGAAGGGATCGATAGACTTGGGTACTCTCAAAACCATAGCGATAGATTTCCTTGGCTGGATGGATGCTGACGATTCTCGACATGCTACACACTCTTTCTCTCTAATTTATTACTTACAGACGAAAAACAACCCTCACAAAAAGGCGAGGGTGGTTCATCCATTACAATGCTTGGGGATTTCCTAGCAAGTTCCCCCTCAAAAGGACTTTATGCTATTCTATCACAAAGACCAACCATCTGCAAGATAGACTGCCTTAGACAGGATAGCTTGGGGGAGTTTTCTTATTGTTTATAAATCGATTCTCTGAAATCATCTGTGCTACGTAGATAGGCATTGTAAATTTTTTGTTTACAACTTTCAAGAAAATGGAGAAGGTAAACTAGCCTTCCCCATTTTAAGGTTATATCATTTTGCAACTTTGTTGTAAAAAGCTATTGAAACAGACTATTTGTTCATTAGTTGCCTAGTTTACCCATTCACCATTACCATTTACACGGTAACCATGTGGTGTTGTTGTGCTCACAGCCAAAGCTCCAGAATCGTAGGCATAGTACCAGTGCGGTCCGACTTTAAACCAACCTGTCTTCATGATACCTGCTTCGTCAAGGTAATACCAAGTGCCATTTTCCTTGTACCAGCCTGTCTTCATAGCTCCTGAGCCATCAAAGTAGAACCATCTATTTCCGTCTGTACCCCAGCCTGTAAACATAGCACCTGAGCTACTCAAGTAATACCAGCTACCATCTACTTTTACAAATCCAGTTTGCATGACACCTAGGTCATCCAAGTAGTACCATTTACCATCCGTTTTCACCCAGCCTGTCTTCAGATCACCAGACTCATAGAAATACCATTTTCCATTAGATTGCACCCAACCAGATTGGTCTGAACTAGAAGTTCTAAATTCTTTCAGCGCTTTTTCTACAACGACTGCTTTACTTTTAACTGTTGAAAGGTTTGAGGAGGTCACTTCTGTATACTGAATAGCAGGACCATATCCACCAGCCAATTCCTCTGAAGAAGCATCATCACCTAAAGCTAGAGAAATCGTTGCTACTTTCTGAGAACTAGCTGCATTTTTAAAAGCAGCGAGCCCCACATAGGTAAATTTAGAATTGATCAAAGCCTCATAATAACCTGTAAATTCTTTAGATGTTCCACCCTTCTTTTTCGCTACATAATTCGCCTTCTCAGCATGCCAGTTTTCAATTGCTTTTAGAAAACCTTCATAGTTCACATCTAAAGCTTCTCCTCTTATACTATTACTAGATGGAAAAGCAGTCCAGATTTCTTTCGTAGAAAGACGCTCAGGTTTCAGAGTTACTGACACCTCAGTAGCTCGTACAAAAGCAGTTTTCTCAAGATCAGTAGACCATTTGATAGGAACATACTTATCTACCAAACCTTCATCAGCTGCTTCCTTACGAATCTTATTAATCGCATCCAAAATAGTTTGTTTATTTGGGGTTAAAAATTCTCCCTTAATCCCAACCAAAACATTGCCACTAGAGGGATTTAGCACTTCTGAGCTCAAGACATTTTCATTTCTACCATCTGCAGATTGTGTTGCCACCAATCTGTCATTTGCAAAAACATCATTTGTCAAAACTGCTCCAGCTAAAGTCAAAGCCAAGGCGCTAGCAAATACAATTTTCTTCATTTTTTCTCCTTTTATCCTTTAGATAGGACAGGTATTTTCAATATTAAATTATATCATATTTTCCTACTCTTTGCCCATTTCTACTAATGTTATAAGGTAAATACTATTCCCCAAAAAGTAGAAATTCCTATCCTTTTATTTCACAACAAGCTCATAACGTGTCTTGCTTGTAAAGGTTTGACCGGCTTTAAGAATGACTTGGTCTTTGAGGTCGCTGTGAATGGCATCTGGTAAAGCCTGCGCTTCAAGGGCAATCCCATTGTGCTGTACCATGGGCTGACCTCCTATGATGACACTCTCATCCACAAAGTTTGCTGTGTAGACTACAAAACAAGGAGCCTCTGTCTTGAAAAGCAAGAAGCGACCTGAGTTTTGGTCATAAAGGAAACCAGCATTGTCATGACCTGCAGGAAGAGCAAATGGATGATCTAAACCAGACACAAGTTGGATTTGCTCATCTTCTTCTGCAAAGATATCCTTCAACAAAGCTCCATTGTAGATGTGTTTAACCACATCACGAGTAGCATCTGGAGTTTTGACAGGAACACCGTCGGGAGCGATTGGATAAATGCCCTCTGTGTTTAGTTGGAAGACATGACGGTCAATCGTCTGCGTGAAATCACCAGACAAGTTGAAGTAGCTGTGATTAGTTGGATTGACCAGCGTATCCTGATCGGTCGTTACCTTGTAGCTGATTTCATAGGCACCAGTTTCTTCTAAGTGGTAACTGATCCAAATCTTGAGATTCCCAGGAAATCCCCCTGTCCCATCTGTACGCTCTGTGTAGAGGGTCAAGCCATGGTCGCTCACTTCAACTAGTTCAAACAAGCTAGAATCCCAACCATTTGAACCACTGTGGTTGCAGTTGCTAGCATTGTTGACTTCAAGGTCATAGGTCGTACCATTTAGCTCAAATGTCGCACCTGCAATACGGCCTGCCACGGGACCCACACTCGCTCCATGCTTAGGACTATTGCCTACATAGCTATCAAAGTCATCAAAGCCCAAAATAACGTTGGCAAAATTTCCAGCCTTGTCAGGTGTGACATAGCGCAAGATGGTCGCACCATAAGTCATAACTTCAAGTTGGTAGCCACCGTCAGTTTCAAATCGATATGCCAAAACATCTTGTCCCTCAACATTTCCAAACACACGCTCTGTGTATGCTTTCATTCTGTTCTCCTTTTACTATTTCTCTCAAGCAAACAAACCATAGAAAGCACCTTGACAATCTATGGTTTGCCTGATGATATACAAATCCTCTTGTCAAGAATTCATAAACACTGTCTTATACTCAATGAAAATCAAAGAGCAAACTAGGAAGCTAGCCACAGGCTGCTCAAAGCACTGCTTTGAGGTTGTAGATAGAACTGACAACGTCAGCTCAAAACACTGCTTTGAAGTTGCTGGATAAGACTGACGAAGTCAGCTCAAAACACTGTTTTGAGGTTGTGGATAGAACTGACGAAGTCAGTAACATCTATACGGCAAGGCGACACTAGTATGGTTTAAAGAGATTTTCGAAGAGTATTACTTTTGATATTCGTGGATGATAACACCTTGTACCACACGGTTTACTGTACCTGTAGGAGACGGTGTATCTGGTTTATTTTCTACCTTGAGTGAAGTCAATAGGGCAAAGAGTTGGGCATAAACTATGTAAGGGAAGACACGGTAAATATCATTCAAGACACCGCCACAACCAAGGGCCACTTCTTTGACATTTTCAAGACCAAAGGCTTGATCACTCAAAAGCACAACACGACGAGCAATCTGGTCACCAGCAACTTCACGAACCAAGTCCAAGTCGTACTTACGAGTGTAGTCTGTCGTTGTACCAAAGACCAAGACAACTGTATCTTCGTTGATCAGAGATTTTGGACCGTGACGGAAGCCAACTGGACTTTCATACATGGTCGCCACTTGGCCAGCTGTCAATTCCAAAATCTTGAGCTGAGCTTCATGAGCAAGACCAAAGAAAGGACCAGCGCCTAGATAGATGACACGGTTAAAATCTAGGTCAACAAGTTCTTTGACATCTTCTGCATCGTCTAGAATTTTACGGGCAAGACTAGATACAACTTCAAAACGTTCAGCTTTAACAGCAAATTCTGTAGGATCAAAGACCAAGAGAGCTGTCAACATCATAGACGTAAAGCTAGAAGTCATGGCAAATCCAGCGTCATTAGAGGCAGCTGGTTGCAAAAGCAAGAGATTGCGGTCATCACCATGGGCTTGGAGAGCCAATTTACCGTCCGCTGCACAAGTAATCGTCACTTGATAAAGCTCATCCACCAAGGCTTTTGCCAAATCAACAGTCGCCACACTTTCAGGCGAGTTCCCACTACGAGCAAAAGACACAAGGACAGTTGCCACATCTTTTTTCAAATAAGTTTCTGGATTGGCAACGATATCTGTTGTCGCAATGGCATTGAAATTCCACTTGCGTTCGTCATAGGCTTCCTCAAAGTATGGTACCAAGGTATCTCCCACATAAGCAGAAGTCCCAGCACCTGTCAAGATAACCTTGATATAGTCATGTTTATCAGCAATCCCTTGTAGGAAGGCTGCAATTTCTTCACGTTTTGCTTGATAAGATTCAAAAGCTTCTTTCCATACATCAGGCTGTTGGTAGATTTCACGTGTAGTGATTTCTGCACCCAATTCGAGCAAGTCTTCTTTTGTATAATGTAGCATTGAGTTCCTCTTTTTCTATTAAATATGGGAATGGGAGTAAGCCCCATTCCCATGTATATTCTATATAAGTTGTTCTAAGTCACATCTTATTCATCTTCGTCATCATCGAAGCCTGCTAACAGGTCATTAACTTTCACAATGCTTTCTGTAGCACGGTTTTTATAGTCCGCATCTGCACCTGTAAGGCTAGCATTGATAAATTCAATCACCATTGGAAGATTCATCCCTGCGTAAAGTTCGATGTCACGACCTTCCATAATCAAACGGCTTACCACGTTACATGGTGTTCCACCGAGAAGATCCGCAAAGACTAGGAAATCATCCAATCCTTCAATAGCAGCTTCAAATTTCGCAGTAAATTCTTCTGGGCCATCTTCTGGAAGAAGAGGAACTGCATGAATATTGTCTTGTGGCCCCATAATCATTTCAGTGCTACCTTTAAGTTCTTCACAGAAACGACCATGACTCACCAAAATTAATGATTTAGCCATAAATTATGCGCCCATTCCAAGTAAGAATTTACCGATGAATGAAAGACCTAAGGCAAGAGCAATGATGATACCAATTGCTTTTGTAGAGTTCATACCTTTCTTACCAAGCAACCAGAAGATAAAGGCAGTAAAGATTGCTGGAAGCAAGCGTGGGAAGATTGAGTTCAAGATATCTTGGAAGTCAATCATCTTTTCACCGATTGGCAATTTATAAGAAACTTCAAAGTTGATCATTGTTGCTACAAGAGCACCCATCATGAAGACACCAAGTACAGATGCAGCGTCAATCAAAGCTGTCAAAGTACTTTGCATGTTGTTGATAAGGTTAACCCCTTCTTTGTAGGCAAATTCCAACTGTTTCCAACGGAAGATGTCATACGCTACTGCAACTGCAATCCAAAGGAAGATACCCCAAGGTTGGCCAGCGATAGCCATAGTTGCTGCGATAGATCCCATGATAGCAGGTACAAGTGAACCAAAGATAGTATCTCCAAGAGGAGCGAATGGTCCCATCAAACCTGTCTTGATACCGTTAACGGCATCTTTTGAACCTACACCATCTTTTTCTTCCATGGCAAGGTCAAAACCAGCGATAATTGTGTGGAAGAATGGTGAAGTATTGAAGAATTGAGTATGAACTTTCATCATTTCTTTCAATTCAGGAGTTCCATCCCCATACATTTTACGCAATTGAGGCAAGATCATGTAAAGGTAACCAGAAGCTTGCATCCGTTCGTAGTTCCAACCTAATTGGAAAGTAAACAAGCTACGTTTGTTGATTTGATTAAAATCTTCTTTTGTAAGTTTGTAATTAGAATTCGTCATCTTCGATTTCCCCACTTTCTGATGGTGTAGAAGGTGCTGCTACAGCTACTTTTTGGCTATTTTTGAAGTGAAGCACTGCAAGGAAGATACCTACGATAGAGATACCGATCATAGACAAACCTTTGAAGTTGTTCACGAAACCAATTTTTTCAGCAACATCTTTCGGTAGAGTACCTACGATACCAGCAACAGCGCCACCAAGACCTGTTACATATGAGTAAAGAACAGTCAACATAGCTGTCAAACCAAATCCCATTGCAAGGTAGTGAAGGTTACGTTTAACTGGAAGGTAACGAAGCAAGATTGCAAATCCAAGACCTGGAAGCATACGACCTGCAAGTGTCAAACCATCCGCAACCCATTTGTAGGCTTCAACTAAGTCTACTACTGATTGTACGAAGGCACCACCAAAGGCAAGCGCGAAGAAGACTGGAAGGGCACGAGATAAAGCCCAAGGAATCGCACCAAGCAAGTAGTTGCGTTCGATACCTTTGTAATCAAAGCGGTCGATTGCAGCATCAATACGGTGTGCGAAGAAAGTAGTTGTCATACGTCCAAGAACGTCGAAGTATGTTAAAAGTGCTGCTACTGGTACAGCGATTGTTGTAATCGCAAGGTCTGTATCAATTCCTTGTGAAACAGAGAAGGCTGTTGCAAGAACCGCACCAGAAGTTGCGTCGATACGAGAAGCACCACCGAAGGTACCAACCCCAAGAACGAATAACTGCAAGCTACCACCGATAAACAAACCAGTTGTCACATCTCCCATGATTAAACCAGTAATAAAACCAGCAAATACAGGGGAACCTGCAGATGAAACGATCGTCAACTCATCACAGATTTGATAAGCTGAGTACAAAGTGAGAAGTAAAATTTGCCACCATTGTATCATAACAATGACCTCCTAAAAATTTTTTCCTATTTTAATAAGCTCAAAAAGTCTGAAATTGGATCATTTGGAACCATTTGAGCAGTAAGTTTAACACCTTTTTCTGCCAGTTTGTGGAAGTCTTCCACATCCTTATCCACTACGTTGATAGAACGTGTGATGGCACGAGTTTCTGGTGTTTGAGACATATTCCCAACATTGAGGGTTTCCAGTGGTACACCTGCTTCGACCAAGCCAAGGAAGCGGTCTGGTTTACGAGCCACGATAAAGAGACGTTGGCTATCGTATTTTCCAGCAAGAATATTGGCTGCCGCTTTCTCAATTGGCAAAATACTCAATTTTACACCTGGTGGTGTCGCTAGTTTCAAACCACTCTTTTCAACGTCGTTGTTGACAACTTCGTCATCTACAACCATAATACGTGAAACATTTAGTTTTCCAGCCCAAAGATTGGCTACTTGTCCGTGGATCAAACGTCCATCGATACGGCATCCTACAATTGTCATAAGTTTTCCCCCTTTATGTGTTTTAGTGTAGGTTTACGAGTTAAATAAATCTCTTCTTTATATTCACCTTCTGTTTCAAAGATAATGATGCGGTTGGCACCTTCCTTGAGATAGCTATGAGGGATATAAAGCGAGAGGGTTGGGCCGACGTTCCAAAAACGTCCTAGATTCTGCCCATTGACAAAGGCAACTCCCTTACCAAACTCAGACAAGTCTAGGTAAGTATCTTTTGGCGCTTGGACTGTAAAGTCATAAGCGTAAAAGGCTGGTTGTCCTTCTGTCCATCCTTTTGAAAAATCAATTTTCTCAGGATTATCTAGTGGGAGTGGATAGTGTTTCCAGTTTAGTAAGAAGTGTAAATCCTTACAAACCCCTGTCCGAATTCCCTTACGTTGCGTATCTGCTAAGAACTTATGTCCATAGTTGACACGCCCCATATTTTCTACCAAGATATCTAACCTAGATAGCGCTTTCTTTTTGCCTTGATAAAAAATATCTTCTCCAATCTCTGTCTGATATTGGGTTTCGACCCACTGACCATCGACATAAAGCTGAGCCCTATCTCGACCGTCAATGATACGAAGTCTTTCTTCTTCTGCATCCCAGTTTGTTTCTGTTCGATAGAGTAGATAGCCATAGCTTTGTCCCAACTCCTCCATCTTTTTAGGATAAAGGCTTTCTACAGGACTAGATAAGCTATCCAAGGTTTCAAACAAGGAAACTTTTTCAACTAGTGGAATAGCATCCAACTCCATACTCTCTTTGTAGAGTGGTTCCAACTGCGGATACTCTGGGAAATGTGTTGCCATCATCTTCTTGACTGCCAGATATTTGGCAGTTGGATTTCCTTCCTCATCTAGAAGGGCATCGTAATCATAAGATGTAACTTGTGGCAGATCCAAGGTTCCTCTAGCCGAGCAACCATTCATGAAGCCAAAGTTTGTACCACCGTGGAACATGTAAAGATTGATGGAGCCTTGTTCCAAAACCTCTCGAAC